>JANXVK010000141.1 GCA_025351675.1 Rhizobacter sp. | reverse complement strand
GGCGACCCGGTGGCGCGCGCCCGCGTGCGGCTGTTCCTGTTCAACTTCGAGAAGGAGCTGTTCGCGCACGTGAACATGCTCGAATCGCGCGGCATGAAGGGCACCGACAAGCAGCTCGAAAAGGCCCGCTCGCAGATCCGCGACCGCCTGACCCAGCTCGCGCCGATCTTCCTGAAGAACAAGTACATGCTGGGCGACGACTTCTCGATGCTCGACGTCGCGATCGCGCCGCTGCTGTGGCGCCTCGACTATTACGGCATCGACATGTCGAAGAACGCGGTGCCGCTGCTGAAGTACGCCGAGCGCATCTTCTCGCGCCCGGCCTACATCGAGGCGCTGACGCCGTCCGAGAAGGTGATGCGCAAATAATCGCAGGCGACGCCAGCATGAGCAGCCCCCCGATCGCACCGGCCACGGCCGGCACGTCGACCCGGCCGTACCTGATCCGTGCGTTGCACGACTGGTGCACCGACAACGGCTTCACGCCGTACGTCGCGGTGTTTGTCGATGCGCACGTCCAGGTGCCAAGCGAGTACGTCAAGAACAACGAGATCGTGCTCAACGTCGGGTTCGAGGCGACCAGCGCGCTGAAGCTCGGCAACGAGACGATCGAGTTCAAGGCCCGCTTCGGCGGCAGCTCGCGCGAGATCGTCGTGCCGATCGACCATGTGATCGCGATCTACGCGCGCGAGAACGGGCAGGGCATGGCGTTTCCGATGCCGACCGAAGGGCAGACGAACGCGTCGCCGGCCAGCGCTGAAACGCCTGCCACGCTGACGCCTCCGCGCGGCCCGAAGCTGACGCTGACCGATGCGCCGTCGCCGAAGAGCGGTGGGGCCTCCGGCGAGCCCGGGCCGCCGCCAGAGCCGCCGGCGGGCGGGCGGCCATCGCTGAAGCGCGTCAAGTAGCGCGCCGTATACTTTTCAACGTTTGAGTGCATGGCTTTTCGCCATGCCACGCCGGCTTAGCTCAGTTGGTAGAGCACCCGCCTTGTAAGCGGAAGGTCGTCAGTTCGATTCCGACAGCCGGCACCAATGGCGCCCCTTCGCGCGACGCGAAGAAGGGCAGTTCAACCCGATTGAACCTTCACACGGATTGCGCTAACCTGCCATCCCCGCTCGCGCAGCAGCTCTTCGAGCCGGGGTTGCAATTGGCGCAGCTTCGCGGCAACCGAGGCATTCGCCGCCAGCAGCGACCAGCCGGCCTCGTCGACCGGGCCGGGCTTCACGTGGGCGGCCATCGGGCCGGGCAGGCTGGGTCGGATGGCCGCGAAGCGGGCATTCGAGTCGGCCATCAATTCACGCAGGCGGGCCAGCGGCGCACTCTGGCCGAGCGCCTGCTCGATGCGCAGGGCGTCAGGGGTGACCGGCGGCGGTCGTGACGAGTGCTTTGGGTTCACCCGAGGGAGTGTAGCGATGCAGATTCTGATCACCCATGGCAGCCTCGCGCGCACCCGCGTGCTGCGCTTCAACCGCTGGCAGCTCGTTGCCGCGCTGTTCGGGTTGATCGTGGTGCTGACGCTGCTGTCGGGCACGGTCTACAACTTCGTCTTCCTGAAGGCGGCGCGCGAGGGCTGGCCGGTCGTCAGCCAGTTGGTGAAGTTCGTCGTGCGCGACGAGTTCGCGCAGCGTGACCGCTTCATGCGCGAGAACCTCGACGCGATGGCGCAGAGGGTCGGCGAGGTGCAGGCCAAGCTGATCAAGCTCGAAGCGATGGGCGAGCGCGTGTCGACGGCGGTCGGTGTCAAACCGGACGAACTCAAGGTGGTGCCCAAGGCCGGCGTGGCGCTCGGTGGGCGGGGCGGGCCGTACGTGCCGTTCGGTTCCGGCACGAAGGGCACGGCCTTGTCGCTCGAGCAGTTGAGCGGCGTCGTCAGTTCGCTCGACATCGAGGCCGATCAGCGCACCGATGTCTTCACCTTGCTCGAGTCGCGCTTGCTTGAGTCGCGGCTCCGGGCGCTGATGATCCCGAACAGCGCGCCGGTCGAGGTGGCGGTGGGCTCGGGCTTCGGTTTCCGCGCCGACCCGTTCTCGGGCCGTCCCGCGCTGCATACCGGGCTGGACTTTCCGACCGAGGCCGGGACCCCGGTCCGGGCGGCGGCCGGCGGCGTCGTGCTGTCGAGCGAATGGCACCCCGACTATGGCCACCTCGTCGAGATCGACCACGGCAACGGGCTGATCACGCGTTACGCCCACAACTCGCGCGTGCTCGTGAAGGGCGGTGATCTGATCAGGCGTGGGCAGGTGATCTCCGAGGTCGGCACCTCGGGCCGCTCGACCGGCGCGCACCTGCATTTCGAGGTGCTGGTCGATGGCGTGCCCCAAGACCCGGCCAAGTTCCTCGCCGGCGGCGATGCTGCCGTGACGGCCGCCGCGAAGTCCTCCCGAACGCGGCGTTGAGGGCAGGCCGGCAGAACCGGGCGCGAATGTTAAAATTCGCAGCTTTGGCTGCGCTGTCTTGATTGGCAACCCCGTGGGTAACCCTGCGGGGGGAACCTTGACTTGGCGAGCGGCAGGCCGCATCTGATTCGCAATTCAGCAGACCACCGCACCGGACCCCGCGCCACACGAGTTGGCTCCGATCCGTTCCCGCGGCCCCGCTGCCCCGCCCCCAACCCCTGACGCCGCATGTTGCCCAAGCTTCTCACTTCGATTTTCGGTAGCCGCAATGACCGCCTGCTGAAGCAGTACCGGCAGGTCGTGGCCCAAGTCAACGCACTGGAGTCGCAGTTCGAGGCGCTCGACGATGCTGCCCTCGTCGCGAAGACCGACGAGTACCGCAAGCGTTACGCCGCCGGCGAATCGCTCGACGCGCTGTTGCCCGAGGCCTTTGCGACTGCGCGCGAAGGCGGCAAGCGGGTGCTGAAGATGCGTCACTTCGACGTCCAGTTGATCGGCGGCATGGCGTTGCACGACGGCAAGATCGCCGAGATGCGCACCGGCGAAGGCAAGACGCTGATGGCGACGCTGCCGGTGTACCTGAACGCGATCACGGCGAAGGGTGTGCACCTCGTGACGGTGAACGAATACCTCGCGAAGCGCGACGCGGAATGGATGGGCCGGCTCTATACCTTCCTCGGCCTGACCGTCGGCGTGAATCTGCCGCAGATGAGCCGCGAAGAGAAGCAGGCTGCTTATGCCTGCGACGTGACCTACGGCACCAACAACGAATTCGGCTTCGACTACCTGCGCGACAACATGGTGCAGGACGTGGCTGACCGGGTGGCGCGCGGTCTGTCTTACGCGATCGTCGACGAGGTCGACTCGATCCTGATCGACGAGGCGCGCACGCCGCTGATCATCAGCGGCCAAGCCGAAGACCACACCGAGATGTACGTGCGCATCAACGCCGTCGTGCCGCAACTGAAGAAGCAGATCGGCGAACTCGACCTGCGCACCGGCGAGGGCGTGATCGAGCCGGGCGACTTCACGGTCGACGAGAAGAGCCACCAGGTGTTCCTGACCGAGGACGGCCACGAGAATGCCGAGCGCATGCTTGGCGAAGCCGGCTTGCTGGCCGAGGGCGCCTCGCTCTACGACCCGGCCAACATCACCTTGATGCACCATGTCTACGCCGCGCTGCGGGCCAAGCACCTGTACAACCGCGACCAGCACTATGTGGTGCAGGACGGCGAAGTCGTGATCGTCGACGAGTTCACCGGTCGTCTGATGACCGGCCGGCGCTGGAGCGACGGGCTGCACCAGGCCGTCGAGGCGAAGGAGGGCGTGCAGATCCAGAGCGAGAACCAGACGCTCGCGTCGATCACGTTCCAGAACTACTTCCGCATGTACGGCAAGCTTTCGGGCATGACCGGCACAGCCGACACCGAGGCCTACGAGTTCCAGGAGATCTACGGCCTTGAGACCGTGGTCATCCCGCCGAACAAGCCGACCATCCGCAAGGACGAGCTCGACCTCGTCTACAAAACGAACCGCGAGAAGTTCGAGGCGGTGATCAAGGACATCCGCGACTGCCACGAGCGCGGTCAGCCGGTGCTGGTGGGCACGACCTCGATCGAGAACTCCGAGCTGATCTCGGGCCTGCTGCAGACCGCGAAGCTGCCGCACAACGTGCTCAACGCGAAGCAGCATGCGCGCGAGGCCGAGATCGTCGCGCAGGCCGGGCGGCCGGGCGTGATCACGATCGCGACCAACATGGCCGGCCGCGGCACCGACATCGTGCTCGGCGGCAATGTCGAGAACCAGATCAAGGTCTTCGAGGCCGACGAGGCCGTAACCGAAGGCGACAAGGCCGTGCGCGCGAAGCAGCTGCACGACGAGTGGCAAGGCCTGCACGACAGCGTGAAGACGCAAGGCGGTCTGCGCATCATCGCGACCGAGCGCCACGAATCGCGCCGCATCGACAACCAGCTGCGCGGCCGCTCGGGCCGCCAAGGCGACCCGGGCTCGTCGCGCTTCTACCTCTCGCTCGACGACTCGCTGATGCGCATCTTCGCCGGCGACCGGGTGCGCTCCATCATGGAGCGGCTGAAGATGCCCGACGGCGAGGCGATCGAGGCCGGCATTGTCACCCGCAGCATCGAGAGCGCGCAGCGCAAGGTCGAGGCGCGCAACTTCGATGTGCGCAAGCAGCTTCTCGAATACGACGACGTCAGCAACGACCAGCGCAAGGTCATCTACCAGCAGCGCAATGACATCCTCGAGGCGGCGAGCCTGGCCGGGCAGATCGCGAGCCTGCGCGAGAGCACGATGACCGACGTGGTGCGCACCTTCGTGCCGTCCGACAGCGTCGAGGAGCAGTGGGACCTGGCCGGTCTCGAAAAGGTGCTGGCCGACGAATGGCACGTAGCCATGGCGCTGAAGGCCGAGGTCGAAAAGAGCGCGTCCATCACCGACGAAGAGATCGTCGAGAAGGTCACGCAGGCCGCCGATGCGTCGTTCGACGAGAAGGTCGAACGCGTCGGGCTCGAGCAGTTCACGCCGTTCATGCGCATGATCCTGCTGCAGTCGATCGACTCGCACTGGCGCGAGCACCTCGCCGCGCTCGACTATCTGCGCCAAGGCATCCATCTGCGCGGCTATGCGCAGAAGAACCCGAAGCAGGAGTACAAGCGCGAGGCCTTCGAGCTGTTCTCGCAACTGCTCGACGTGGTCAAGATGGACGTGACCCGCACGTTGATGACGGTGCGCATCCAGTCGCAGGAAGAGGTCGCGCAGGCGGCCGAGGCGATCGAGGCGAGCGCCGAGCGCATCAGCAACGTCACCTACACGCACCCGAACGAGGATGGCAGCATCTCTTCTGAAGCCGGTCCGGCCGCGCTCGCGGACGAGGTGCCGAAGGTCGGCCGCAACGACGCGTGCCCGTGCGGCAGCGGCAAGAAGTACAAGCAGTGCCACGGCCGGCTGGCCTGACACGTGGCCCCAGCTTCGCAAGCAAGGCGCGCAGCCGTTTCCGCACGGCCCAACAGATCGATCAAAGAGTCTCGACCTGCGCTCACTGCGCGCTATGCTAATTGCCTATGACCGATGAGGCGTCAATTGAAGGAGCGGTGCGTCGCGAGCTGATGCAGCTGGCAATGCGGAATTCCGCTCGCAGCGTTCTGATGCAATTGGCAGGTGTCGGGATCATCGTGTTGTTCGGCTTTACCAACGCGCGGCCCGTCCCCGCGATGGCCGCCGGATTGATTGGGGTCGCTGTCGCAGTTTGGCGATTGATGATCTCGAGGCGCTACGCCGTCGACGCACCGATGCTCACAGAGTCAAGACTGCGGCGACTGCAGCACGAGCTCGAAGGAAACGCCGTGCTGGCCGGTGCCATGTGGACGGTTGGCACGCTGGGAATCTACCCTGCGTTGAGCGGCACGACGGGAACCACCTACGTTGGCATGGTGCTCGGCTCGATCACCGTGGCGTCGTTCTTCATGCCGTTTGTAGGGCGCGCATTTGCGATCCTCTCCGGCGTCCAAGTGGGCGCACTCATTCTGGCAAGTCTGTTCAGCGAACCCGTCCAGTCAATACCTGTGGCGACGCTCGCGTTGATTTTTGGCGTTACCGTCTATCGCGCATCGGCCGAGTTCAAGGCCACCGCCGTGCGGGCGATACGCCATTCGCTCGAGGCCGACGCGGTGAGCACGTCGCTGAAGCAGGCTAAGGAGCTGGCGGAATCCGCGAATCTGGCCAAGTCGCAGTTCCTGGCGACGATGAGCCACGAAATCCGCACGCCGATGAACGGCGTGCTTGGCGCGCTCGAGCTGCTGCGCCGCTCGCCGCTCGACACCGATCAGCGCCGGCTGGTCCGCACCGCGGCCTCGTCGGGCTCGTCGCTGATGACGATCCTGAACGACGTGCTCGATCACTCGAAGATCGAGGCCGGCAAGCTCAACTTGGCGCAGGCGCCGCTCTCGCTGCACGCACTGTCAGTGTCGGTAATCTCGCTGTTTCGCGGCAATGCCGAGGCCAAAGGGCTGAAGCTCGCGCTCGACCTCGAACCCGACGTCGAGGAGTGGGTGATCGGCGATGCGCAGCGGCTGAAGCAGGTGCTCCTCAACTTGGTCGGCAACGCGATCAAGTTCACCGAGCGCGGTGAGGTCGTGTTGCGCGTGGCGCCGCAGCGCGCCGCGGCCGGGCTGGCCGGCGTGCTGTTCGAGGTGCGCGACACCGGCATCGGCATTCCGGCCGCGGCGATGGACAGCATGTTCCAGCCTTTCCACCAAGTCGACGGCACGCGCAGCCGGCGACGTGGCGGCACCGGCCTCGGGCTGGCGATCAGCCAGCGCATCGTCGAGGCGATGGGCGGGCGCATCGAGATCAAGAGCCGTCCCGGGCAGGGGTCGCGTTTCCGCTTCGGGCTGGCGCTCGAAGCGGATCGTTCCGACGTGCACGCGCCGCAGAACGACTCCGCGCTCGGCGGGCTCGACGGCGATTCGACGCTGATGGGCAGCGTGCTCGTCGTCGAAGACAACGACGTGAACCGGATGATCGCGCGCGAGATCCTGCAGTCGCTCGGCCTGGACGTGATCGAGGCGAGCGATGGCCGCGAGGCGCTGCAACAGCTCGCGCAGCACAGCGTCGACGTCGTGCTGATGGACTGCCAGATGCCGGTGATGGATGGCTACGCGGCGACCTTGGAAATTCGCAAGCGTGAGGCCCGCATGGGCCTGCCGCGGCTGCCGGTGCTGGCGCTGACCGCGGATGCGTTCGCGGAGGACGCGGAGCGCTCGCGCGAGGCGGGCATGGACGGCCATCTGGCCAAGCCTTACACCCGCGATCAGCTGCAGGAGCTGCTCAAGGTTTGGCTCTGACACGCGCGGCCGGGCGACGATCCGGCCGGCGCGTTCGATGGCTCAGGCGAACGCACCCCATTCGGTGATACCGGTGCGTTCCTCGCCCCACGCCGTGTCGAGTTCGATCTGCTTGATCTCGGCTACCGCGCCCTCGCTGCCGCCGCCCGCCTTGCGCACCTGGGCGCGCGCCAAGCGCTCCATCAGACGCAGGTCGCGGTCGGTGAGCTGCAACGCCGTCTCGGTCCACTGGTCGACAATCGTCATCAGCGATTCGTAGGTGATCGGCGCCGCGTGGCGCCGCGCCTCGAGTGCCGCCAGCGTGCCCCTCAACCTCGGGTCCACGCTCTGGATCACCGCTTCGATCGCCACCTCGCCTTCGCCGTCCTCGACGACGAGATCGACCAACTGACGGCGAAACAGCTGATCCGCCGTGTAGAGGCGACCCGACAGGATCATCTCGTTCGCGATGGCAAACCCGGCCTTGCGAATCGTGAAGTTCCATGCGCCCATCCCGGGAAACAGGTTAAACAAAACCTCCGGAAAGCCGGCTTGGGCGCTGCGCTCGAAGATGACCTTGTGAAACGGCATCACCGACTCCAGGCCGCCGCCCAGCGTGTCGCCTTGCACCAGCACGGTGGTGTGGACGCCGAGCTTGGAGGCGTTCTCCATCCACCAGACCAAGTCGACGCAGCGGCGGCCGTACATGCGCAGGGACTCGACATCGCGGGCCCGGATCAACAGCACGAACAGCGACAGGTCACCGCCGAAATTGAAGACACCCGGCACGTCCGAGGTCAGGATGAAGTGACGGACCAAGCCAGGGCATTCGGCGATGTCCTGCAACACGCGCTGTAACTCGGCCATGGCCGCAAGGCTGTAACACTGGATCGGCGTCACACAGGTGCGCAGGCGCAGCGCGGCCAGATCAGGACTCCATTCGAGCCGGATGTACTTGTAGCGCCGGGTCATCAGCGCTGCCAAGTGGGCACTCTGCTCTCGTGTCATACGGCCTCGAACACACGCGTGATGTGGTGAAAGTTCAACGTCACTGACTCGACGATCGCTTCGCGCGCCGCCTCGTCGGTGATCGTGTTCAAAATCTTGCGCAACGCGACCATGTGTTCGGCATCCATCGTCGCGTGCGAGCTGATGAACGAGACGCCGCGGTCGCCTTCGAGCAGCAGCGACTCGCGGATCGCCGACGAGAAGGTGCCGCCGTAGACCGAGGCAATGACTTCCAGCGCGTACATCATGCCCAGCACCGAGCACGGGTGACGCCGGTCGGCCGACCAGTAGTTGTAGCCGTTCAGCGCCAGCGTGTGGATCGAGGGCTCGTGGCTGCGCGTGTCGGCATGACTGACGCCGACCGCCTCCAGGTCGTTCATCACCCACTCTTCGTGGCCAGACTCCTCGTGCATGTGTTCGTAGAGAAAGTAGCGCACTTGGCGTTGCGCGTCGGGCACCCGGCTGGCGGCGGCGGCGCAGATCGGGTTGAAGTGCCAGACCACGTGGTACAGCTCGTGCAGCAGCTTGCGGTAGCGCTCGACGCTCATGCCGTGTGCGACGGCGTCGAGCACGACCGGATTGGTTTCAAAGTCGCGACGCGCTTCGTCGGAGCGCATCACCAAGTCGGCGAAAAAAGGCAGCATTTGGGGTTCCCAGCAACGTCGGTTTTGCATGCTCGATGCATGTTCTTCGACCGACTCTAATGCAGCCACGTGAAACTGCCCATTGGCAAGCCTTGCAGGTAGCCGCGGCGGTGCTGCGCCGCGTGTTCCTACAATCCTCTGCCAACCTGTGTAATTCGAGCCGCGCCATGCCCGTGAACCTGCAAGCCCCCGATCCGAAAACCCTGCATCCCGTGCCCGGCGTCGAGCTTGGCATCGCGATGGCCGGCGTGCGCAAGGCGAACCGGCGCGACCTGACGATCGTGACGATCGCCGAAGGCTCGACCGTGGCCGGCGTGTTCACCCGCAACCGCTTCTGCGCCGCGCCGGTGCAACTCTGTCGCACCCACCTCGCGAGCGCCTCAGGCCCGCGGGCGATCGTCATCAACACCGGCAACGCCAACGCCGGCACCGGCGAAGATGGCCTTGCGCGCGCGCTCGCGACTTGCACGGCGCTGGCCGGCCACCTGAAGATCGCTCCTGCGCAGGTGCTGCCGTTTTCGACCGGCGTGATCATGGAGAGCCTGCCGGTCGACCGCATCATCGCCGGGATGCCGGCCGCGCTGGCCGACCTCGCCGCCGACCACTGGGGCGCGGCCGCCGAGGCGATCATGACGACCGACACGCTGCCCAAAGCGGCCTCGGCGCAGCTGCAGATCGGTGGCAAGACCGTGACGATCACCGGCATCAGCAAGGGCGCCGGGATGATCCGGCCCAACATGGCAACGATGCTGGGCTTCGTCGCGACCGATGCGGCGATCTCGCCAGCGCTGGTGCAGGCGCTGGTGACCGACGCGGCCGATCAGTCATTCAACCGCATCACGATCGACGGCGACACGTCGACGAACGATTCGTTCCTGCTGATCGCGACCGGGCAGGCGGGCCACAAAGAGATCACGCAGTTCGAATCGGGTGACGGCAAGCGCCTGCGTGACGCGGTCGTCGCGGTCGCGCGCCAGCTCGCGCAGGCGATCGTGCGCGACGGCGAGGGCGCGACCAAGTTCATCACTGTGCAGATCGACGGCGGCACGACCGAAGACGAGTGCCGCCAGGCCGCGTACGCGATCGCGCACTCGCCGCTGGTCAAGACCGCGTTCTTCGCCAGCGACCCGAACCTCGGGCGCATTCTCGCGGCGGTCGGCTACGCCGGCATCGACGACCTCGACCAGACGAAGATCGACCTGTTTCTCGATGACGTGGCAGTCGTCAAGGACGGTGGGCGCCTCACGACCTACCGCGAAGAAGACGGCGCCCGTGTGATGCAGCAAAGCGAGATCACGGTGCGCGTCGATTTGCACCGAGGTGCCGCCTCGACCACCGTCTGGACCTGCGATCTGAGCTACGACTACGTCAAGATCAACGCCGACTACCGGAGCTGACGACCGGAATCGATCGCGCGCGCCGCTCGCACCCTCCTCACGCGAGTGGACTCAGCGCAACGCCAAGCTGCCTCGTCACCTTGCCATCACGCGACAGCCGCTGCTACCATCGTGACTCGAAATCGATCGACTCCACGACATGAGCCTGCCCACCCACCACCACGCCCACACCGCTGCTCGCGGTGAGCTGTGCGTCGGCGCGGTCTGGCTCGACTCCGGCATCACGGCCGGCCTCGTCGTCGACTCGAACCGATCGGCGATGAATCTCGCCACCGCATGCGGGCTGCTGAAGCAGTTCGGCGCTGCGCATTAGTCCTCTCGGCATCCGCTTCTCACTCAGAAGCTTCCGCTGAGAACTCAGCGGAAGAATCGGACACACGCCCTTTCTCTCGCTGCACCGGGTCCACCGACCCACCCAAGGCATCCACCCGATGCCCGCGAGAGAGAAGAAGAAAGAGGAGAGGACCATGAGACAGGTCTCGATGAACTCGTTGCGTGGCTGGCGACGCCGCCTTCGCCTGCCGGCCGACGACCTGCTGCGCAACCTGACCTACCGCCGGCTCTGGACCTCGATCCTGATCAGCGCGTTCGGGGGCCAGGTCACGATGCTGGCGCTCCCGTTGACGGCCGCCGTGCTGCTGCACGCCAGCCCCACGCAGATGGGCCTGCTGACCGCGATCGAGATCGCACCGTTCGTGCTGTTCTCGCTGCCGGTCGGCGTCTGGCTCGACCGCGTGCGCAAGCTGCCGGTCTACATCGTCGGCGAGACACTGCTGGCGTTCGTCGTCGCCAGCGTACCGCTCGCGTGGTGGATGGGCTGGCTTTCGATGACGTGGCTGTACGTCTGCGGCTTCATGATCGGCACGATCGCGACGATCGCCGGTTCGGCCGCGCAGATCGTGCTGACTCAGGTCGTCGCGCGCGAGCGGCTGGTCGAGGCGCACGCGAAGAACGCGCTCGCGGTATCGGGCGCCGAAGTCGCGGGGCCGGGGCTGGCCGGCGCGCTGATCAAGCTGGTCGGTGCGCCGCTGGCGCTGCTGGTCGATGCGGTGTTGCTGCTGGCATCGGCGCTGATCCTGCGCGGCATCGTGATCTTCGAGGACGTGCGGCCACGCGCCGACGCGCACTTCATGCGCGACCTGCGCGCCGGCGTGCGTTTCGTCGCCCGGCATCGCCTGCTGGTCGCGCTGGCCTGCGCGGTCGGCGTCTGGCAGATGTGCCACAACGCGGCGGTCGTGGTGCAGATCCTGTTCGCGACGCGCACGCTTGGCCTGTCGGAACAGGCCGTCGGTCTGAGCTACATGGGCATGGGTGTGGGCACGATCGTCGCGAGCGTGTTCGGCACGTCGCTCAGCCGGCGCATCGGGCCAGGGCCGTGCCTGGTGCTCGGCTTCGCCATTTGCGGCGCTGGGTGGCTGCTGCTCGCGGCAGCGCCGGCGAACGCGTGGGGTGTGGCGGCGTTCGCGCTGATGCTGATGCTGTTCTCGACCGGCGCGGTGCTCGTGTTCATCAACTTTCTCGGGCTGCGCCAAGCGGTCACGCCGCCGCACCTGCTCGGGCGGATGACGAGCACGATGCGCTGGTTGATCCTGATTCCGGCCGGGCCGGGCGCGTTGCTGGGCGGCTGGCTGGGCGAGCATTTCGGGCTCCGCTCGGCGCTCGCGTTCGCCGGCTGCGGTGCGCTGCTGCTGGCGCTGGTCGCGTGGCGCGCGCCGGTGATCCGCAACGTGCGCAGCCTGCCGAAGCCCGAGGTCGAGCGCGACTGGATCGGCGCCGAAGCCGATGTGCGGCCGACCCGCCCCGCAGCCGAACCTGTGTGATGGAGGTGATGACGATGGAACCGTTGCTGGAAGACGTGGC
>JANXVK010000126.1 GCA_025351675.1 Rhizobacter sp. | reverse complement strand
GCTTGTCCATCAGCTCGGCGCTGAGCAGGCGCTTGGTCGGGCCCATCGCCTCGGTGTTCCACTCTGCGCCTTCGCGGTCGTCGACCGACACGAACGTGGGTTCGCCGCCTTGTGTCAGGCGCACGTCGCAGCTGCGCAGGTCGTCGTCTACTTGATGACCGAGTGCGTCGATCGCGCGCCACTGCTCATCGGTGTAGGGCAGCGTGACGCGCGGCGCCTCCCAGACGCGCGTGACCGACATCGAATGCTCGATGGCGGTCTCGCACTCGTCGATCGAGCCGCTGACCGGCGCGGCCGAACCGGGCTCGGGCGAACAGGCGAGCGGGATGTGACCTTCGCCGGCAAGCAGGCCCGAGGTCGGATCCAGGCCGATCCAGCCGGCCCCGGGCAGAAAGACCTCGCACCAGGCGTGCAGGTCGGTGAAATCGATCTCGGTGCCGCTCGGGCCGTCGAGCGATTTGACGTCGCTCTTCAGCTGGATCAGGTAGCCCGAGACGAAGCGTGCCGCCAGCCCGAGGTGGCGCAGCAGTTGCACCAGCAGCCAGCCGGTGTCGCGGCACGAGCCGCTGGCGTTGACCAGCGTTTCTTCCGGCGTCTGCACGCCGGGCTCCATGCGCAGGAGGTAGCCGATGTCGCGCTGCAGCTTCTGGTTCAGCGCGACCAGCCAGTCGTTGGTCGCAGTCTTCTCGCGCGGGATGGTCGCGAGGTAGGCCGCGAACATCGGCGCGTTCGTGGTCTCTGGCGCCTTGATCATGTACGGCTCGAGTTCGGCCTCGACCGCGGCTTCGTAGCTGAACGGGTAGTGCTCGGCCGAAGGCTCGAGGAAGAAGTCGAACGGGTTCAGCACCGCCATCTCGGCGACCAGATCGATCTCGATGCGGAAGCTCGTGGTCTTGTCCGGGAACACCAGCCGCGCGAGGTAGTTCGACTGCGGATCCTGCTGCCAGTTGATGAAGTGCGTGGCCGGCTCAACGCGCATCGAGTAGCTCAGGATGCGCGTGCGCGAATGCGGCGCCGGGCGCAACCGCACGATCTGCGGGCCGAGATTGATCGGCCGGTCGTAGCGGTAGTGCGTGACGTGATTCAGCGCGACGTGGATGGACATTGAGTCTCCGGGTGAGCGTTCGAGTTCTGGTGATTGTTCAGGCCGCAACCGGCACGAGGAAGTCGCGGCTGATGCCGACACCCAGCGTGCCGACACGTTCGAGGAACTGCGTGAGGTAGGCGTGCAGCCCGGTCGCGAGGATCTCGTCGATGCGGCCGTACTGCAGATCGGCCTGCAGGCGCCCCGCCTTGCGCAGCGTGTCGGTCGACTGCTCGTTCGCGACCATCTTCAGGTTGCTCACGACCTCCTGCATGCAGGCCGCCAGCGAGCGCGGCATGTCGGCGCGCAGGATCAGCAACTCGGCGACCTTCTCGGGCCGGATCACGTTGCGATACGCCTTGCGGTAGACCTCGAAACCCGAGACCGAGCGCAGGATGCCGGACCAGTGATAGAAATCGACCTCGGTGTCGCGCGTCGCAGGGCCCTGGCCGTTCTGGCTCTGGGTCTGGGTCTGGAAGCCGTGGTACTCGCTCTCGACGGCGTGGAATTTCACGTCGAGCAGCCGCGCGGTGTTGTCCGCGCGTTCGAGAAAGCTGCCGATGCGCAGGAAGTGGAAGGCCTCGTCCTGCAGCATCGTGCCGACCGTCACGCCGCGCGACAGGTGCGAGCGGAACTTGACCCACTCGAACAAGGTGCTCGGGTCGCGCAGGTACGACTCGTTCGTCACCATGCGCTGAAACTCGAGCCAGGTCTGGTTCTGCGTCTCCCAGACCTCGGTGGTGAGCGTGCCGCGCACCGCACGCGCGTTCTCGCGCGCGGCCTGCAGGCAGCTGCGGATGCTCGAGCCGTTCTCGGCGTCGCCGACCATGTAGCGCATCACCGCGTCGGGCGTGACGGCACCATGGCGGTTGGCGAAGTCGCCGCTGAGTTCACTGATGCCGAGCAGGCCCTTCCAGCCCTTTTCGGCCTCGTCGGCCGACTGCGGCATCAGCGAGGCCTGGTAGTTCACGTCGAGCATGCGGGCTGTATTTTCGGCCCGCTCCATGTAGCGCGCCATCCAGAACAAGTGGTCGGCGGTGCGTGACAACATCGTTGATCCCCTCAAGCTTCCAAGACCCAGGTGTCTTTCGTCCCGCCGCCTTGCGACGAGTTGACGACCAGCGAGCCTTTCTTCAGCGCGACGCGCGTCAGACCGCCCGGCACCATCTGCACCTCCTTGCCACTCAGCACGAACGGCCGCAGGTCGATGTGGCGCGGGGCGATGCCGCTGTCGACGTAGGTCGGGCAGGTCGACAGGCTCAGCGTCGGTTGCGCGATGTAGCCGGCCGGGTTCGCGAGCAGCGCCCTGCGGAAATCCTCGATCTCGGCCTGGGTGGCCGCCGGTCCGATCAGCATGCCGTAGCCGCCAGCGCCGTGCACTTCCTTGACGACGAGCTCGTGCAGGTTCGCGAGCGTGTACTTCAGGTCGTCTTCCTTGCGGCACATCCAGGTCGGCACGTTGTGCAGGATCGGTTTCTCGCCGAGGTAGAACTCGATCATCTTCGGCACGTACGGGTAGATCGACTTGTCGTCGGCCACGCCGGTGCCGATCGCGTTGGAGAGCGTCACGTTGCCGGCGCGGTAAGCGCCGAGCAGGCCGGCGCAACCGAGCGTCGAATCCTTGCGGAAGACCTGCGGGTCGAGAAAGTCGTCGTCGACGCGCCGGTAGATCACGTCGACCCGCTTCGGCCCCTGCGTCGTGCGCATGTAGACGAAGTTGTCCTTGACGAACAGGTCCTGGCCCTCGACCAGTTCGATGCCCATCTGCTGCGCCAGGAACGCGTGCTCGAAGTAGGCGCTGTTGTGCATGCCCGGCGTCAGCACGACGACGCTCGGCTCGTTGACCGACGGCGGCGCCACCGAACGCAGCGTCTCGAGCAGCAGATCGGGGTAGTGCGCGACCGGCGCGACCCGGTGCTGGCTGAACAGCTCCGGAAACAGCCGCATCATCATCTTGCGGTTCTCGAGCATGTAGCTCACGCCGCTGGGCACGCGCAGGTTGTCTTCGAGCACGTAGTAGCTGCCGCTGCCGTCGGGGTTCGCGGCGCGCACGATGTCGATGCCCGAGATGTGCGAGTAGATGCCGCCCGGCACATCGACGCCCATCATCTCGGGGCGAAACTGCGCGTTCTTCAGAATCTGCTCGGCGGGCACATGGCCGGCCTTGATGATCTCTTGATCGTGATAGACATCGTGGATAAAGCGA
>JANXVK010000124.1 GCA_025351675.1 Rhizobacter sp. | reverse complement strand
GGCCCGAGCACCGCTTGCGGGCCGTCGAGCCAGCGCCATTGACCCGGCGCGAGATCGGCCGGCAGTGCGAGCACGCCATACGAGCTGCGGTGCAGCGCGTTGACCGTGTTGCCGGTCGCCGCAACCATGCGCTTGACTTGGTGGTACTTGCCTTCGAGCAGGGTCATGCGCAACGCGTGCTCGCCGGTCTGCTCGGCGGCGGCGGCGCGCACCGGCAGCGGATCGTCGTGCAGCACGACGCCGTGCAGCAACTCGTCGATCTGCTTCGGCGTGACCGGATCGATCGTGCCGATCTCGTAGACTTTCGGCACATGCTTCTTCGGCGAAGTGAGGCGGTGGATCAGCGCGCCGTCGTCGGTCATCAGCAGCAGGCCGGTCGTGTCTTCGTCGAGCCGGCCCACCGGCTGCAGCCCGCGCACCCGCAGCGGCAGCGCCAGCAGGCTCATCACGCTCGGATGGTGCTTGGGCTTTTGCGAACACTCGTAGCCGGCCGGTTTGTTCAGCAGCACCAGCGCCTTCGCGCGATACGGCCAGGTTGCGCCGCGCACGCCGAATGTCAGGCCGTCGGGGTCGACGTCGAAGAACGGGTCGTCGCAGACCCGGCCGGCGAGCGTCACGTGGCCGCCGAGGATCAGCCCTTCGCATTCGCGGCGGGCGCCGAAGCCTTGGGAAAACAGCAGTTGAGAAAGTCGCATGGCTGAAACTCGGTCGATCGACAGGGCGCACAAAGATGGCGTATTTTCGGGCTACTCGAAGCTGTATTGCATGCCGACCCAAGCACCGCGCGGGCTGCCATTTCCTCGGAACTGCTCCGGACGCGCCTGCGCGGGGTCGAACCCCTGATTGGGTGCGGTGAACACGTTGCGCCCGAGCACGCCGAAGTTTGCATAGCGCCGGTCGAGCAGATTGTTGATGCGGGCGAACAGCAGCAGGTGCCGGTCGAGCTGGTAGCGCGTGTCCAGGTTGACGAGGGCGTAGCCCGGCACACGGCCGTTCGCGTCGAGGTTGTTCTCGTCGCCGCGCGCGTACACGCTGCTCGCCACCTGCAGGTTGGCGGCGATGTGCCACGGCGTCGTCGGGTTCAGCTCGGTGCGCAGCTTCAGCGCGTGGCGCGGGATCGACGGAAGGCGATCGCCGCGTCTCACGACGATCGCACCGGTGGCATCGGCGTTCGAGTGGTTGGGGCTGTTCTCGACGAAGCCGGTCCGAAAGCTCGCGTCGGTAACGCTGTAGTGCAGCGTCAATTCCGCCGGACCGAGCCGGGTCGAGCCGCCGAGCTCCAGGCCTTGGCGGCGGGTCCGGCCGACATTCTGGAAGTAGCCCGCGTTCAGGGCCACGCCGTTGCTGCTGACGAACTGCAGATCGTCGGACAGGTCGGTGCGAAAGACCGCCGCGTTCCAGCTCGTTGCGGTATCGATACGGCCGCGCGCGCCGACCTCGAACGTGCGCGAGACGACCTTCTTCAACGGCGGGTCGGCGATGAAGTTGTTCGGCAGCTTGCACGGCGCGTTCGGGTCGGCGCAGGTCAGCTCGATCGCGGTCGGCGCGCGCATGCCTTCGTTGTAGCCGGCGTAGACGGTGAGCGCGCTGCTCGGGTTGAAGCTCAGGCCGATCGACGGGTTGAAGCGCGTGAAGCGGTGCGCGCCGTTCAGCTCCGGGTTTTGGCCGCTGCGGTCGGCGACGGTCACGTCGGTGCGGTTGACGCGGCCGGCCAGCGTGAGCGTCCAGCGCGGGTCGAGGTCGAGCGAGTCGGAGAAGAAGGCGCCGAGGTTGCGGGTGCTGGAGTCGGAGTCGGTCGTGGTGACGAAGTCCGCGAGTGCCACGGTATTGCGGTCGGGTGTGAACGCGGCCGGTTGCGAAGCGCGCGTGAAGCGCGCTTGCCCGCTGTCCAGGCTCGCGCCCAGCGCAACCTTGTGCGGCTGGCCCGCGAGCGTGCCGGTATGCGCGAGCTGCAGGCCAAAGCCGTGGCTGGTCTGGGCGATGCGTGCGCTGTCGTTGAAGGCCTGCACCGTGTCGTCGGGACCGAAGTCGTCGTTGACGTTGCTGCTCAGGTTGTGGTTGCGGTATCGGCGCAGGTAGGCATTGCCGCTCGCCAGCCAAGCCTGCGACAACGCATGGCTCACCTTGATCGCGACGGCGCCGGCGCGGTTGATGTTCTGGTCGGGGTAGGTGTAGGCCGCGCGAAAGTCGTCGAAGCTCAGCGGCAGGGTCTGCGTGCCGGCGAGGCGGTTGTCAGCGCCGCTGAACGTGAGGTCGATGTCGGTTTGCTCGTCTTGCCAGCCGAGCTTGGCGAACAGCTGCCGGACGCGGCTCGCGTTGTGCCGGGCCCAGCCCCCGTCGGTCGCAGCGTTGCCGGTGATGAAAGCGTCCCAGGCGTCACGCCGGCCGCCGGCTTCGAAGCCGAGGGTGCGGCGCCCGAACGACCCGCCGGACAGCGTGATCGAGCCGCCGGGTCGATCCGGGTACTCGCTCGCGCCGCTCTTGCTGTA
>JANXVK010000103.1 GCA_025351675.1 Rhizobacter sp. | reverse complement strand
ATGGGCCTGGACCCCTTCAACTTCGGCGACTCGCTGCTCGCCGTGCTCGGGCAACGGCTGGTGCGCAAGCTGTGCACGCATTGCCGGACGACGCGGGCGGCGACGCCCGAGGAGTCCGAGGAACTGCTCGACGACTACATGAACGCGTTCGGCAAGGAGCCGCCGGTCACGCGCGAGAGCGTGATGGCCGGCTGGATGCAGCGCAACAGCCGCGACGGCCGGTTGGTGCTGCACCACTGCCCCGGCTGCCGCGAGTGCGACGAGACCGGCTACAAGGGCCGCGCCGGCGTGCACGAAATGATGGTGGTCTCGCGCGAACTGCGCCGCCTGGTGCAAACCCGCGCGCCGGCCGAGGTGCTGCAGCACACCGCGCTGGCCGAGGGTATGCGCACCCTGCGCCAGGACGGCATCGACAAGGTGCTGGCGGGCGTGACGTCGATCGAGGAAGTGCGGGCGACGAGCAACGTCTGATCCGGCCCTTAAAATCACGGGTTGCGCCCAAGCGCCCGTGTTTTTGAAGGAAACGACCGTGGATTTGAAGCTGCCGATCAGGATTTTCGATGAACTCTCGGAGTCGGTGATCGAGTCGACCGGACTGCTGGACCTCGCCAGCGGCGAGATCCGCAGCGTGGAGTACGCGAACTACGACAGCGAGCTGGCGGGCCTGCCGGCCGACAGCGAAGACTACGAGTTCACCTCGGGCCTGCTGACCAACGGCGCGAAAGACGTCGAGTTCCGCGTCGACGTCGACGTGGTGACGGGCAACTACTCGGTCACGCCGAGCGAGCTGCTCGAACTGAAGGGCCGCGCCGCGAAGCTGTTCACCGCGGCGCCGACCGACGCCGCGCCGACGATCGCGCCGCGCAAGCCGCGCTGACGTTTCCGTCCTGCCGCCCTGCCGCCGGCAGGGTGTAAGAACGGCCGCGCCGGGCCGACCTGTACCGGACTCGACAATCCGCTCAGGAGCACTGCCATGAACAAAGCACCCGTCCGCCTCGCGCGCCGCCAGATGACCTCCGCGCTCGCGGCGCTCGCCGCTGTGGGCGTGCTCGGTGTCGCCGGGCTGCAGTTGCAGACCTCGACCGCGGCCGAAGTCGCGGTGAAGATCCCGCCGCTGGCCGGCGGCACCGCCGAATCGAAGGCCGCGCAGGAAACCGCGGTCTTCGCCGGCGGCTGCTTCTGGGGTGTGCAGGGCGTGTTCCAGCACACCCAGGGCGTGTTGAACGCCGTCTCGGGTTACAGCGGCGGCGGCCGGGCGACCGCGCGCTACGAGATGATCGGCTCGGGGCTGACGGGCCACGCCGAAGCCGTGCAGGTCACGTATGACCCGAAACAGGTGTCGTATGCGCAGCTGCTGCAGATATTCTTCTCGGTGATCCACGACCCGACCCAGCTGAACCGCCAAGGGCCTGATCGCGGTACGCAATACCGCTCGGCGGTGTTCACGACCAACGATGCGCAGAAGGCGGCGGTCGAGCGCTACGTCGCGCAGCTCGATGTGGCCAAAGTCTTCCCGGCGAAGATCGTCACCCAAGTCATACCGCTCGCCGCGTTCTACCCGGCCGAGGATTACCACCAGGACTACGCCACGCTGCACCCCGAGTCGGGCTACATCGCGACCTTCGACCTGCCAAAGATCGCGAACCTGAAGACGATGTTCGCGGCGCAGTACCGCGACAAGCCGGTGCTGGTCGCCACGAAGCGCTGAGCCTGCGTGCCGCGGCGCGCTTTGCCGCGGATGCGGTAACGTCGCGCCGATGTTTCATGGCCTGACCCTCGCCTACTGGCTGACCGTCCACGGTCTGGTAACGGTCGTCGCGGTGCTGCTGTACACGATCACCGCGCACGTGCTGCAGCAGCGCCGCCACCCGACCGCAGCGATCGCGTGGGTGCTGTTCATTCTGCTGATGCCCTACCTCGCGCTGCCGGCTTTCCTGATGTTCGGCTCGCGCAAGCAGGCGCGGCCACGCAACCGGCCGCTGCTCGCGCTGCCGGCCACCGATGCAGAAGGGCCGTGGGCAATCCAGACCGCGCTGGCGCTCGGCCAGCCGCAGCCGGCGCCCTACGACGACCTGCGCATCCACGCCGATGGCGCCGCCGCGCTCGCTGCGTTGTGGCAGACCCTCGACGGCGCGCAGCACACGATCGACCTGTGTACCTTCATCATCGGCCGCGACGCGGTCGGCCACGCGCTGGTCGATCGCCTGATCAAGAAGACCCGCGCCGGCGTGCAGGTTCGCGTGATGCTCGACGGCCTGGGCAGCCTGATGAGCCGGCGCCCGAGCCTGCGGCCGCTGCGCGCGGCCGGCGTGCAGCTCACGCTGTTCGTGCCGCCGCTGCACTCGCCGCTGAAAGGTCGCACCAACCTGCGCGATCACCGCAAGCTGCTGGTCGCCGATGCTGGTTTCGACACGCAGCACCTGTGGTGCGGCGGACGCAACCTCGCCGCCGAGTACTTCGACGGCAAACCCGGCACGCCGCCGTGGCGCGACCTCAGCTTTGACCTGGGCGGCTCGTTCGTGCGCCAGGCAAGCGCGCTGTTCGAGCACGACTGGGCGTTCGCGAACGGACGCAAGCGCCACATCGAGATCGAAGGCCCGCGGCCCGGTGCGGTGCCGATCGCGTGCGCGCAGATGATCGCCTCCGGCCCCGACCAGGCCGACGACACGGTGTACTCGATGCTCGTCACCGCGGCCTACCGCGCGCGCCGCCGCGTCGCGCTGGTCACGCCCTACTTCGTGCCCGACGCGGCGCTGCTGACTGCCCTGTGCCTGGCGGCGCGGCGCGGCGTGCAGGTCGACTTGCTGTTGCCCGCGCGCTCGAACCACCGCATGTCGGACATCGCGCGCCGCCGCTCGCTGCGTGCGCTCGCCGATGCAGGCGCCAATCTCTGGGTCGTGCCGCACATGATCCACGCCAAGCTCGCGGTGATCGACGACACGCTCGCGCTCGCCGGCTCGGCCAATCTCGACAGCCGCAGCCTGTTCCTGAACTACGAACTGATGGTGGCCTTCCACGACCGCGAAGCGATCACGCGATTCGCGTCGTGGTTCGAGCACGAGATGGCCAGCGCAGAACGCCTGGAGCCGAAACCCGCCGGGCTGTTCGCCGACATCGCCGAGGGACTGGTGCTGTGGATGGGTTTTCAGCTCTGAGCTTGGAGGCGTCCGGCCGGTATCGCCGAACCTTCCTTCTTCTGCTTCAGCAGCACGCCGTTCTTGACCGACACGATCTCGGCGACGATGGCGACGGCGATCTCGGCGGGCGTCTTCGCGCCGATGTCGAGGCCGATCGGGCCATGGAGCCGGTCAATCTCGGCCGGCGTCAGATCGAACAGCTCGAGCCGCTCGCGGCGCTTGGCGGTGTTGCCACGCGAGCCGAGCGCGCCGATGTAGAACGCAGGTGACTTGAGTGCTTCGAGCAGCACCAGATCGTCGAGCTTCGGGTCGTGCGTGACGGCGACGACCGCGCTGTGCGGGTCGAGCTGCAACTCCAGCACGAGGTCGTCGGGCATCGCCTTGCTGAAGGTCGTTCCGGGCACGTCCCAGGTCAGGTTGTATTCCTCGCGCGGGTCGCAGCAGATCACCTCGAAGTCGAGCGCCAGCGCCATCTGCGCGACCGCGCGCGAGAGCTGGCCGGCACCGATGATCAAGAGCCGCCAGCGCGGGCCGAACAACGCGACGAGCTGCTGGCCGTCGAACGCGAACACGTCGCCGCGTGACGCGGATTCGACCGTGACTGCGCCGGTCGCGAGGCTCATGCGCCGCGCGACCAGCTCGTGCCGTGCGGTGCGCGCGAGGATGTCGTCGATCCACGCGACGCTTTGCAGCGGCTCCTGGACGAGCCGCAGGTTGCCGCCGCACGGCAGGCCGAATCGCGCAGCCTCTTCCTTGGTCACGCCGTAGGCGATCAGCGAGGGCGTGGCGACGCGCTCGCCATGGCGCAGCCGGTCGATCAGGTCGTCTTCGACGCAGCCACCCGAGACCGAACCCGCGACGAGGCCATCGCCGCGCAGGCACAGCAGTGCACCGGGCGGGCGCGGCGCCGAACCCCAGGTCTCGATCACGGTCACGAGCCAGACCTTGTGGCCGGCGTTGAACCAGTCGCGCGCTTGAGCGAGCACCTGCAGGTCGAGACTGTCCATCGAAGGGCTCCTAGCGGATCACGAAATAGAGGGTCGCGAGCACGATCACGGCACCGATCAGCCACGCGAGTTTGGTCATGCTGCCGTCCGGGTCGGCCGAGGCCACCACGACAGGCGCGGTCGACGCGGACGCGCCTTCAGCCGCGCCGACCGGCGCCGCGCTGGCCTGCAGATGCGCCTCGAAGGCCTTGAAGAAATCCTCGGTGATCTTGCCGGCGGTCGCGTCAATCAGGCGCGAGCCGATCTGCGCCATCTTGCCGCCGACAGTCGCGCGCGCGTTGTACTTCAAGAGCGTCTGCTGCTCGCCTTGCGCGGTCAGCGCCACGTCGGCCGAGCCCTTGCCGAAGCCGGCGACGCCGCCCTGCCCGTCGAAGTTGATCGTGTAGCCGTTCGGCGCGTTGATGTTGGTCATCGCGAGGTTGCCCTTGAAGCGCGCGCTGACCGGGCCGATTTTCAGCGCGACCACCGCCGTCATCGTGTCGTCGCCGGTGCGCTCCAGCGATTCGCAGCCCGCGATGCAGGCCTTGAGCACCTCGGGGTCGTTGAGCGACGCCCAAGTGGCGTCGACGGAGGCAGGGATGAGGCGTTCGCCTTGGAGTTCCATGAGGTGCTTTATGCCAGAAGTGATGAGGGTGCGACGGTCGGTGCGCGCAAGGCCCTGCCGAGGTCGGCGAGGCTGGCCAGATTGTGGACCGGCAGAAAGCGATCGACGTTCGGGAGCAGCGCGCGCACGCCGGCGGCGCGGGGCTCGAAGCCGTCAAAGCGCAGCAAGGGATTCAGCCAGACGATCTGGTGCGCCATGCGGCGCAACTGAGCAGCGGCGCGCGCGAGGTCGCCGTGCTCGTCGCGGTCGAGGCCGTCGGTCATCAGCAGCACGGCCGCGTTCGAGCCGAGCAGCCGCCGCGCCCAGAGGTGGTTGAACTCGGCCAGGCAGGTCGCGATGCGCGTGCCGCCTTTCCAGTCGTGTACCTGCGCGTCGGCGAGTTGCAGTGCCTGGTCAGGATCGCGGTGCTGCAGGCTGCGCGTGATGTTGGTCAGGCGCGTGCCGAAGGTCAGCGTGTGGACCTTGAGGTAGCGCCGCGTCAGGCCGTGCACGTAATGCAGCAGCAAACGCGCGTAGCGCTCCATCGAGCCGGAGATGTCGAGCAGCACGACCAGCGTCGGCGTCTCGCGACGCGGGCGCGTGAACGCGGGCAGCAAGGTGTGCGGCTGGCGCGCCATGCCGAGCATCGTGCTGCGCAGGTCGAGCGAGCCGCCGTTCTGCCGATTCGACGCGCGCTCATGGCGGCGGCGGCGCACCGGCTGGACCGGCAGCGGCAGTTGCTCGGCAAGCTTCTTCGCAAGCTCGAATTCGGCCGTCGTCATGCTCTCGAAATCGGCTTGCTGCAGACGCTCGCGGTCGGAGAACGTGAAGGTCGTGTCGAAGGTAAGCTCTTCCTGCGCGGTGTTGTTCGCGGGGTTCGGCGGCTCTTTCGGCTTCGGTGCCGCGAGCGCCTCGGCAAGGCGATTCGCGCGTGGCTTCACCGGCT
>JANXVK010000068.1 GCA_025351675.1 Rhizobacter sp. | reverse complement strand
GCCGCTGGCGTCGTTCGCGCCGCTGCCGGAGTCGAACGACGCCGACTCGAACCTGGTCGAGAAGTCGATCGACACCGGCCTCGACCCGATCTGCGCGCTTGCGGTGCGGGTCCAGCTCGCGCCGCACGCCACGCTGCGGCTCACGTTCTGCACCGCCGCCTCCGACAGCCGCGCCACACTCGATGCGGTGATCGACAAGCACCGCCAGCGCAGCCCGGTCGAGCGCGCCTCGCTGATGTCGGCGACGCTGACCGGCATCCGCCTGCGCGAGCTCGCGATCAACGCCGAGACTTACGCCGCAATTCAGACGCTGACCACCGCCGTCGTGATGAACGTGACGCGACCGCGCCTGCCGGACGGCGCGCAGATCGACCGACCCGCGGCCGAGCTCTGCGACCGCACGCTGCTGTGGCGCTTCGGCATCTCGGGCGACCGGCCGATCGTGCTGGTCTCGGCCGGCGCGCCCGAGGGCATGGGGCTGTTGCGTTCGCTGGTGCAGGCGCTGCGCGTCTGGTCGTGGTCGGGCGTGGCCTGCGACTTGGTTGTCGTCAACGCCGAACCGGCCTCGTACCTGATGGCGCTGCAGCGTGACGTGGCGGCCCTGCGCGAGCAGTTCGCGGTGCAGAACGGCGGCCAGCCGGGCGACTCGAGCACCGACTTCACGCTGCTGCGCGCCGACGAACTCTCGGCCGACGAGTTCGGCACCTTGCGCACGCTGGCGCGGCTGCACTTGAACGCCGATGGCCGGCCGCTCACGCACCACCTGCAAGAGTGGGCCGAGCAGCACGACGCTGCACTCGAAGAGCGCCAGACCGTCTCGAGCACCGCGCTGCGCATCGCCGCCGGCACCGGCGCCGAACCGCGCGTCTCGCAGGGTCGGTTCATGCCCGAAGGCGGCGAATTCCGGTTCGACGTGAGCGTGTTCCAGCGGCCGGCGAAACCTTGGGTCAACGTGCTCGCGAACCCGGGCTTCGGCGCCCACATCTCCGAGGCCGGCGGCGGTTACAGCTGGGCGCTGAACAGCCGCCTGAACCAGCTCACGCCGTGGTCGAACGACGCGCTCGCCGACCCGCCCGCCGAATGGTTCCTGCTCCAAGACATGCGCACGCGCGAGCTGTGGCACGTCGCACCGTCCGCTTGGGGCGATGCCGCCGCGACCTACCGCGTCGCGCACGGTCAGGGCTACACCGTGATCACGCACCGGCGCGGCGATCTCGAAGTGAGCGCGGCCTGGTGCGTCGATGCGCAGACGGCCGTCAAGCAGGTGCGGCTGCGGCTCGTCAACCGCGGTCGCCGTACCCGGCGGCTGCGCGCGATCGGCATCGCCGAGTGGATCATGGGCGGCAGCCGCAGCGACCGCGGTAGCACCGAGACCGGCTCGTTCACGCAACGCCTGCCGGGCCCTGATGGCGCGGCGCAGCGCGTCACCGCGCTGACCTGCACGCAGCGCGACCGCGCCGCCGGCTTCGGCGACGGCACCGCCTTCCTCGCGCTGCAGACCGCCGGTGACACCGCGCCCGACTGGAGCTGCGACCGGCGCGAATGCTTCGACGCGCGCGGCCGGCTGGTCGTGCCCGACGAGTTCGGCCAGCGCAGCGGCGTCGGCCTCGACCCGTGCGCGCTGCTCGCCACCGCGATTAACATCCCCGCCGGCGAGACCGCCGAGTGCGTGTTCCTGCTCGGCTTCGGCGCGAACCCGACCGAGGCGCGCCAGCTCGCGACCACCGCGGCAACGGTGCCGGCGAAGGAGCGCCTGGAGGCGACCCGCGCGATCTGGGACGCCCTGCTCGGCGCCGCGACCGTCAAGACACCCGACCCGCTGTTCGACGCGATGGTGAACCGCTGGCTGCTCTACCAGACCGTCGCGTGCCGGCTGTGGGCCAAGGCCGGCTTCTACCAGGCTGGCGGTGCGTTCGGCTTCCGCGACCAGTTGCAGGACGCGATGGCGCTGGCGTGGGCCGACCCCGACACGCTGCGCCGTCAGATCGTGCTGAACGCATCGCGCCAGTTCCCAGAGGGCGACGTGCAGCACTGGTGGCATGCGCCCACCGGCGCCGGCGTGCGAACCCATTTCTCCGACGACCTGCTGTGGCTGCCGCATGCCTGCGCGCACTACCTGCGCTGCACCGGCGACGCGTCGCTGCTTGATGAGCAGGTCGCGTTCATCGAAGGCGGGCCGATCCCGGAAGGTGCCGAGGACGCCTACTACGCGCCGACCGTGACCGCGACCACCGCCACCGTCTACGAGCACGGCGCGCGCGCGCTCGATCGCAGCCTCAAGGTCGGCGCGCACGGCCTGCCGCTGATGGGCACCGGCGACTGGAACGACGGCATGAACCGGGTCGGCGCCGAGGGCCACGGCGAATCGGTCTGGCTCGCGTGGTTTCTCTGCGACCTGGTCGACGACTACGCGCCGATCGCGCGCGAGCGCGGCGAGACCGCGCGCGCCCGACGCTGGGAAGAAGCCGCGCGAAAATGGCGTGCCGCGCTCCAGAGCGAGGCCTGGGACGGCCAGTGGTACAAGCGCGCGTTCTTCGACGACGGCACGCCGCTCGGCTCGACCACGAACGCCGAGTGCCGCATCGACCTGATCGCACAGTCGTGGGCGGTGATCTCGAACGCTGCGACGCCGGCGTTCCAGCGCATGGCGATGAGCGCGCTCGACACCCACCTGGTCGACGCCGACGCCGGCCTGATCAAGCTGCTGACGCCGGCCCTGCAGACGCAGCAGCCGAGCGCCGGCTACATCCAAGCCTACCCGCCCGGCGTGCGCGAGAACGGCGGGCAATATTCGCACGCCGGCGTCTGGGCGCTGATCGCGCAGGCGATGAGCGGCGACGGCGACACGGCATATCGCTACTTCACCTACCTGAGCCCGGCACACCGCGCGGCGCACGCGACGCGCAGCCACGTGTATGCGATCGAACCCTATGTGATGGCCGGCGACGTGTACTCGGAAGCGCCGTACGTCGGTCGTGGCGGCTGGAGCTGGTACACCGGCTCGGCGGCGTGGATGCACCGCGCCGCGATCGAGCACCTGTTCGGCCTGCAGCATCGCGGCGACGAGATCGGCTTCGTGCCGTGCCTGCCGTCGCACTGGCCGCAGGCCGAGCTGACGCTGAAGCGCGACGGCCGCAGCCTGCGGGTCATCTTCTGCCGCAGCGATTGCGAGCCGGCGGCGATCGACGCGCACCTTACGTTGGCGCCGGGCGAGATGCTGCGATGGTCCGGGCTCGGCGCCCACGACACGGCGCTGCTGCGGCTCGACGCCACGGCGCCCCGCGCAGATGCGGCAGCGCCCGCTTCGGCCGGCTGACCGGTCCGCCACGCTCTGGCGGCGTCTCGCGGCGCCGTCCTACAGCGGCTGGTGTGCTGCGCCGATGGGCCCTCGAACGAGGCCTGCTTACAGTTAGCGTATCGACAACCGAAGTGCGCATCAGCGCGCAACTTGCCGGAGAGCGTGATGCTGAAGTGGGCGCTGATCTTCGCTGTCATGGCAGCCGTGGCGGGCCTGCTCGGCTTCACCGGCATCGCCGCCGGGATCGCGAATATCCTGTTCATCGTCTTCCTGGTGCTGTTCGTCGTGGTGGTGCTGCTGACCCTGTTGGGCATCGACGCCGTCCGCTAGTCGAGTCCCCGTACACACAAGGAGTTGTTCCATGAGCGCAAACAAGGAAGCGAGCAACGTCAAGTCGTCGCCTGCCAACGCCGGCGAAGGCCTGCAGCTCGACAAGCAGGCTTTGTCGAACGCGAAAAAGTCGCTCGATCAAGGCGCTGTCGTGCCGAGCTACGGCCCGTGGCGCGAGGACATCATCCGGCTGCTGAACGACTCGCTGGCGACCGAGCTGGTGTGCGTGATGCGCTACAAGCGCCATCACTTCACGGCAAAGGGCTTGGCCTCGCCGAAGATCGCCGAAGAGTTCATGGTGCATGCACTCGAAGAGACGGCGCACGGCGACCAGATTGCCGAGCGCATCGTGCAGCTCGGCGGCGAGCCCGATTTCTCGCCGGCGCGCCTGCTCGAACGCAGCCATGCCGACTACGACGCGTCGACCGATCTGAAGGCTATGATCAGGGCAAATCTGATCGCCGAACGCGTCGCGATCGAGGCCTACACCCAGATGATCCATCTGATCGGCGACAAGGACTCGACCACACGCCGCATGCTCGAAGGCATCCTGAGCCAAGAGCAGGAACATGCCGACGAGCTCAGCGACTGGATGGCCGACTGATTCCGGCCTGTGGGTGGCGGGCCTGATGGCCACCCTTCGACTCATAACTCAACTCTCTGGAGAGGTTCACCATGAAACTGCGCACTTCCATCGCTTCGGCCATTGCCGTCATCGCTCTCGTCACAGCTTCGGGCTGCGCGGTCACCCGCGGCCAAGAAAGTGTCGGCGCTTACGTCGACGACGCCGCCATCACGACGTCCGTGAAGGCGCGCTACATCGACAACAAGGAAGTCGACGCGGCATCGATCAAGGTCGAGACCTTGAACGGCACCGTGATGCTGTCGGGATTCGCAAAGAACTCGATGGAGCGCTCGACCGCCGAAGACATCGCGAGCAAGGTCAAGGGCGTGAAGAGCGTCAAGAACTCGATCGCCGTGCGCCCGTAAGCGACGCGTTCCGCGACGCCGCCGGCATGTCATGTCGGCCACCCACGCCCCGGGTTCCTCGTGAACTGCGGGGCGTTTCATTGCCGATTGCACGGACTGCACCGATCGCACCGATTCGCCACGTGAGCATCCCATGACCGCAGTTGCCCCCGACAACCGGGTCGCGCCGACGCCGACCTCCGGCTACGCGACCACCGTGACGGCGGTGCTGGCGGTCATCGTCGCGCTGTGGTGGGGGCGCAGCTTCATGGTGCCGTTGACGGCGGGGCTGATGCTGGCGCTGCTGGTGGGGCCGGTCACGGCCGCGTTGACGCGCTGGCTGCGCGTGCGCGTGCTCGCGACCACGGTGACGCTGGCGCTGGTGATGACCGTGCTCGGCTTGGCGGGTGCGGCTTTCGGCGACCAGTTGGGCCGGGTCGCCGGGCGCGCGCCCGACATGATCAGCCTGGTCGCGCAGCAGGTGGCCGACACGGATCCGGGTGCGGACTCGGTCCTCAAGCGCGCGCGTGACGCCTTTCGCGAGCTCGACCGCGCGGCCGAGCGTTTCGCGGGTGCCAACAAGCCCGTCATCCAGAGCGCGCGCGCCAAAGCAGCGGCGGCGAAACAGGCCGCCGCTGCGGCCAGCGCTGCCGACGCCGCCGCGCCGCCGGTGAGCATCTCGCAGACGGCGACGGTGGCACTGCGTGAGAGCGCCGTCAGCGGCTCCGGTGCCCTGCTCAGGTTCGCCAGCGACCTCACCATCATTTTCTTCATCGCCTTCTTCGTGCTCGCCGGTGGCAAGCCGCTCGTCGAGCGCTTTCTCGACCTGTGGGGCGCACGCCCCGAACTGCGCGAGCGCGCCCAGCACGCCGCGAACGAATGCGTGCGGCAAATCCGCATCTATGGCGGCGTGCTGCTGGTCACAAACTCGATCGTGGGGCTCGTGGTCTGGGCTGCCTTCTCGATTGCCGGGCTGCCCGACGCGGGTGGCTGGGGCATCACCGCGGCGGTGCTGCATGTCGTGCCCTACCTCGGCATGGCACTGCTCACCGTCCTGGGCGCCGCCGAGGCATTTCTCGTCCACGGCACCGTCGGCGCGGCCATGGGCATGGCGGCGTTCATCGTGCTGATGTCGACGCTGATCGGCACCGTCGTCGCCGCGTGGCTGCAGGGCCGTGCCGCGAAGATGAATGCCGCCGCGGTGTTCATCGGCGTCGTGTTCTGGGGCGCGCTGTGGGGCGTCTGGGGCCTGCTGCTCGGCCCGGCGCTGGTGGTGCTGATCAAGGTGGTGGCGGAACACACGAAGCCCGGCCAGCGCTTCGCGAACCTGATGCAGAGCTGAGGCGCGGTCACGCGGGTGAATTCGCCTCGGCCCGACGTGGCCGCGGCGATCGCTATTTCTTGAGCTTGCGATAGGCCGTGTCGGCCTCCGGCGCGCGGCTCGTGTCCTGCACGCCGCGCTTGACGTCGGCATGCCCCTGCTGAACCCGCCGGCTGGGCACGCCGCCGGTCATGCCGGTGGCCTCGTCGCGCTCATGCGGAAGTTCGGGCGAGGTCGATGGGCTCGGCGAGGTCAGGTCGATGCCTTCCTCTTTCGGCACGGGTGTCGGTGGCTTGCTGGGGCGCGGCGGGACGTTCATCGTGTACCTCTCACTGTGACAAGAGCGCGCATTCAGAACCTGCTGCGCATGAAAATACCAAACCCGCCGCGCTTCACGCGCACCGTCATGCGCGTGTCGCCGTCGAGCTTCAGGCCGAGACCCCCGTAGGCGATACCGAAGCGCGACTGCGCGGCCTTGAACTCGATACCGACCTTGCCGACGACCGCTTCACCGCCGTCGAAACCATGCCCGCGCACGCCGGACGCATCGGCATAGAGCGTCGCGTGATCGGAGCTGCGGTAGCGCATGCCGACGGTCATCACGGTGGCCGCCGCCAGCACGCTCGCCGAGCCATCGTTCGCCACGCCAGGCAGGCTGCCGGTCGGTCACGCGCCTTGGGTCAGCGTGCCCAGACCGAGGCCCAAGTCGGCGCGCCCTCTCGACAGCCACCAGCGGTAGCCCACTTCAGTCGTCTCGATGCGGTAGCCGGGCATGGCGCGCTGCAATTCGATGGGCGCGTCGTAGCGGATCACGCGGGGCGCATCGTCGGTGTCCGCACCGAGTAGCGATTCGCGGACCAAGGCAGCGACCCGGGTGGCTTCGCCGTCGGCCCACGCCGCGCCTGCTGACGCCATGCCGAGCCCCAGCAGCAAGAAGCGGATCGACGTGCGCATGATGCGAGTGCCTTTCGATCCGGGTCCGACTCAGCGGCGCGCGCGCAGTTCCCTAATCGGGCGCTCCGCTTCGGCGGCGCACGCGTGACGGCGCGTGCGACTTGAAACCTGCTGGCTGCTGTCCATCGCGGTTCATAGGCGGCGCTCCAGACGATGTGGGGTTGGCGGCGCGACGGTCCCCTGCGCCCCGCATGCCCATGGCAACAGCGTAGCGACCCGTGATCGCGCCCGCGATCGGCGCGCGCCGAAACCGGCGTAGGACGAAGCCCCTCCCCGGGTGCGCCGCGTCGCGGCCGGTCAGATCAGCGGCCGCTGCGCCGGCTTGCCGTCGCCGTAAGGGTCGCCGATGCGGGTCAGCGCGCGCACGTCGAGCAGGTGCAGCCGGCCGTCCTCGATGCGGTGCAAGCCGCGCCGTTCCAGCTTGCGCAACGTCTTGTTGGTGTGCACCAGCGACAGGCCCAAGCCGTCGGCAATGTGCTGCTGGGTCAGCGGGAACGGCACGCCGAGCTGTTGCGTGTCGATCCCGGGAATCAGCGCCGCGGCACGCTTGAACAGCACGACCAGCAGCGTCGCGATGCGTTCCTCCGCGCTGCGCCGCCCGACCGACAGCAGCGTGTCGTCGACGAGCGACTCCTCGTGCGCGGTCAGCCAGGTGACGGCGAAACCGAGCGTCGGCGCCGAGCGGTGCAGTTCCCAGACCGCATCGCGCTGAAACACGCACAGCACCACGTCGCTGAGCGCCTGCACGCCGTGCGGCGAGGCGTCACCCATCTTCTGCTGCACGCCGACGAAGTCGCCGGCGAGCAGAAAGTTCAGGATCTGCCGGCGGCCGTCGCTCAGCGTCTTGAAGCGGAACGCCCAGCCGCTGAGCAGCGTGTACAGCGGCGCGTTCGACTGGCCTTCGTGGATGATGCTGCGGTCGGCCTGAACAACGATCTGCTCGCGTTTCAGCGATTCGATCACTGCCAGTTCGGCCGGGGCGTGGTCGGTGAACAGCGGCAACGCCCGCAACGGGCAAGCTTGGCAGGACACGTATTTCACGGTGACGCCTCCAACGCGGCCGGCGGCCGCCGACGGGATGCTCACGTTATCAGGAAGCGGGGTGTCATTCGACATACGGTGCAGGATGGGTCGGGCTCGCTGTAAGACGCCACCTGCCCGCGCAGGCGGCGCCGGCCGCTCGCGCCGCGGCCCGCCCGGTTCTACGGTTGAGGTCTCAACCAACGCCGAGGCGTCAGCGATGACCGACCCGAGCGAAGCCACCGACACCAAGGATCTGGAAGGCGAAGGCAACTGCGACGCCACGCGTCGCTACGACGAGCCGCACGCGATTTCGCCCAATCGGGCAAGGTCGGCGAAGCGGCACGTGCAGCGCAGCCGGGCAGCCCCGAAGAAGCCGAGGCGTTGAAGCGCGCCGAAGAGGCCGGCACGTCGCACTCGAAAGGCGGAGACCCGGCGCTGCGCAAGCAGGCCGAGGGCCTCACCCCTGAAAGAGGCCGGCGATCGCCGGCTTCGTTCGTTCAGCGAACCGATCAACTCTTGTTGAACTTCGCCTTCGCGGCGCCCACGCAAGCGGCCTTGGTATCGCCGGCAAGTGCATCGCACTTCTCGGTGGCGAGCTTGTAGTCGGCATCGCGCTTGTCTTCGGCGGCGTCCTTGCGGGCCTCGCCGATCTTTTTGTTCATCTTGGCATCGGCGACGGCCTTGGTGTGGGTCGACTTGGCTTCGGTCTTGCACACGTCCTTGTCGTTGCCGCCCTTGTCGTCGCACATCTCCTTGGCGACCGCGTAGTCGCCGTCGGCCTTCGCGACCGCGATCTTGTTCGAGTCGGCCGGCTTGCCGGTGTAGTTGAACTGGGCCTCAGCCTTGGCAACGGTTTCCTTGCTCTTGGCCTGCGCGACGCAGATGTCCTTCTTGTTGCCGTTGTAGGCATCGCAGGCGGCCTTGTCGGCCTTGTACTCGGCACCGATGCGGTCCTTCGCGGCGTTGTGGTCGGTCTGGTTGCCGGCGGCGGCGAATGCGCCCGACGCGGCGAACATGGCAGCGATGGCGATACCTGTCTTGCAGTGTTGGAGTGTGATCATGGAGCTTGTCCTTCCGGGTGGGCGGCTTGATTTCCGCGGTGCCGGAAGTATGAAAAAACTCCCCGCGCCGACGCAGCGGACGGCACCGCAACGGGGCGTAGTTCTTCTCCTACCGGCGCACCGCGCGAGCGGCCTTCGCCGGCCCCGGTGCGGGCAGCGCAGGCTTCGCGGCGATGCGCTGCGACAGCGCTCTGCACGCGTCCGCGCCGCGCGTGGCTTCGGCACTGTTGCCTGCGTCCATCAGCGGGATGAGGGCCGCCAGCGGATTGATCAGCCCGAGCAACGCGGAGGCGCCCAGCCGCGTGCCCAGCTTGGCCTTGTCGACCGAAACGCTAGTGTTCGCAAACGTGCCGCGCAGGATGATCGGCGTGCGCAGCGCGAGCGGGCTGAAGTCTTTCGGCGAGGCGACGACGCGCAGGTCGATCGCTTCGGTCGCGAGCGAGACCGAGCCGTCGACCCAGAGGGTCGAATCAGGGGTGTCGAGCACCAGAACACGCGGCTTCAGCAAGCCCTGCTCGACGCTGAGGTCGGCGACGGCGCAGGTCACCGGCAGCGATTCGTCGCCTTTGATCAGCATGCCCAGGCCTTCTGCGATGTCCAAGCCCGCGGCCTCGACCGCGAGGTGTGAAATCGTGCCGCCGGCGAGTTGCATGCGCGTCGCGCCGCGCAGGCTGCCAAGGATCGCCGCGGTCGACTTGCCCTGCCCGGCCACGCGCGCCTGCCCGCTGAGGTTGCCGGTCGCATACGGCGGCGCGTTGTCAGCGCGCGCCTGCTTGATCCAGCTTTCCAACCGCACGCCGGCCCAGCGCAGATCGGCATTCCACAGCGCCTGCGCGCTGCGACCGTCGAGTTGCACGACGCCGGACAGTCGGCCCTGGCCGGTGCGGGCGTCGAACTCGCGCAGCGTCAGCACGCCGTCGCTGAGCACGAGGTGGGTGCGCAGCGGCTTCAGCGGCTCGAGAAAGCTGCTGCCCAGCTCGAGGTTGTCGATGTCGACCAGCACGTTGGCATCCATCGCACGCAGCGACGGCAGGTCGAACTCGCGGTTCGGCAGCACGTGGCCGGCGGCCTTCGTGCTCGCGACCGGCGGCGATGCATTCTCGACCACGACGCCGCCCTTCTTCGCCGGCGCGCCGACCGCCGGCCCCAAGTCGGCCAGCAGCAGCTTCGAGCTGGTGAGCCGGCCCGCCAGCATCGGCCTGGCCGGGCGCGGGTCGTACGTGAACGCGCCCTTCAGACGGCTCGAACCGATCGCGGCGCTGTCGATCACCGTGTTCCAGACCGCGCCCTGCTTCGCGACCAGGCCCTCGGCGCGAAACGGCGGCGTCGTCGGCAAGGTCAGACCCAGCGGGTCGCCCGCCGTGGCCAGCGATGGCCCCTGCACCGTGAAGCGGCCCTTCAGCGCGCTCAGGTGCAGCGCGTCGGTTGCGGTGCCCTTGAACGACACCGTCGCGCCACCGAGGCGCGCATCGAGCGTGATCGGCAAGGCCAGCGACTCGGCATCGTCGGCGATCACCGGCAGCACGCCGGTGGTCTGCAGATCGATGCGCAGCGGCTGCTTCCGGTAGCTGCCCTTGGCGTTGAACACCAAGCCGGTGGCGGTGCCGGACGGACCGACGCCGCGCGCCGAAATGTTCGTGCCATCGACCAACGAGTAGGTCGCGTCCAGCTCGATCGCCATCAGCGCGTCGCGCAGCCCGAGCGTGCCTGAATCGACCTGCAGGCGGCCGAACACCGGCACATTCGTCGGCTGCGCGGCGGTGTCGGGCACGTCGGTCTGCTGGCCGAACTGCCACGAAGCCCGGCCGTCGGCGGTGCGCTCGACCTGCCCGTCGAGCACGCGGGCGCGCAACTCGCGGATGCGCAACGGCGCGCCACGGCTGGCGCGCCAGAGGTCGGCATAACCGAGCTCCATGCGCGCGTCGCGCGCCAGCAGCATGTGCGGCGCATGGCTCCAGTCCGGCGCGCCGATCTCGATCCAGGCGGCGTTCAACTCGATGCCGCCCAGCAGGCGGATCTTGACGTTCGGGCTCGTGGCGTCGGCACTCAGGCTGACGCGGCGCTGCAGCGTTTCGCCGAGCCAGCGCTGCATCGGCGACGCGAGAAAGGGCCAGCCGAGCGCCTCGCAGATCCCGAAGGCGACGACGATGGCGGCCACCGTGCCGCCCGCGATCCAGCGCCAGCGAACGGGGGTTGCAGTCGCTTGCTTCATCGCCCATGCTCGCACGCGGCACGCGCGGCACGCATCGGGCGCGCCCGCCTTCGGCTGTGGGTCGGCTCCTACAGCACCTCGGGATTCAACGCCGTCGGCGGCTTGCCTGCGCTCGGCCCGTAGCCGAGCGCGGCGATCAGATTGTCGACCGCAAGGTTCGCCATCGCGCGGCGCGTCGGGAGGCTCGCGCTGGCAATGTGCGGCGTGAGCACGACGTTCGGCACGTTCAGCAGGTCGGGATGCACTTTCGGCTCGCCCTCGAACACGTCGAGCCCGGCCGCCGCGATGACCTTGTCACGCAGCGCCTTCGCCAGTGCCGCGTCGTCGACGATGCCGCCACGTGCGATGTTGGTCAGCGTCGCGGTCGGCTTCATCAGTGCGAGCTCGGCCGCGCCGACCAGGTGGTGCGAGGCCGCGCTGTACGGCACGACGATCACGAGGTGATCGCTCTGGCGCAACAGCGTTTCCTTGTCGACCCAGCGCGCGCCGAGCTCGGCTTCGATCGCGGGATCGAGCTTCGAGCGGTTGTGATAAATCACCTGCATGCCGAAGCCGAGCGCACCGCGCCGCGCGATCGCCTGGCCGATGCGGCCCATGCCGAGCACGCCCAGCGTCGCCCCGAACACGTCGGTGCCGGCGAAGGCGTCGACGCTCCACTTCGTCCACGCGCCGCTGCGCAAGAAATGCTCGCTCTCGGCGATGCGGCGGGCCGCGGCCATCATCAACGCGAAGCCGAAGTCGGCGGTGGTCTCGGTCAGCACGTCGGGCGCGTTGCTGACGACCACGCC
>JANXVK010000063.1 GCA_025351675.1 Rhizobacter sp. | reverse complement strand
TATTCGCTGATGCCCGAGTGGGAAACACAGCCGGCGAATCAGTATTTGCCGCGGCGCATTACCCCGCCCACGGAGCATTGAGCGGCCATGCATCCCGCCTTTTCCATTCTGTTTTTCACCACCCTGGCCGGCGCCGCGCAGGGCCTTGTCGTACTGCTCGCCCTGTCGTCTCTGGGTCGCGTGCCGTTGGCGCCGAACTTTGTAGTCATGGCGCTTGAAGTGGCTGAAGTGCTGCTGGTCACCGGGCTGGCCGCGTCCTTCCTGCACCTGGGCCGCAAGATGCAGGCGTGGCGCGCCGTGCTGATGTGGCGCACGTCGTGGATGTCGCGCGAGGTCATCGTGTTGCCCGCATTCATCGTGCTGGTGGCCGTGTGGTGGTGGTCGATTCGCTCGGTCGCAAAGATGCCAACCCCCATCGCAATACCGCTGCCCAGCCAATGGTGGTGGCTCATGCCCGCCATCATGATCGCTGGCGCACTGGCGTTGTGGTACTGCACCGCGATGATCTACGCCTGCCTGCGCTTCGTTCAGGAGTGGGCCCAGCCGCTGACGCTGGTCAACTTCACGCTGATCGGTCTGTCGTCCGGTTTGATGCTCGCGAGCGCGCTCGCCGCGTTCGCCGGCGAGGCGGCGTTGCTGCGCGTCACCGGCCCCTGTGCGCTCGTCGTCACGCTGATCGCCTGGGCGACGCGCATGCTCGCGCTGCAGCACAACGCGACGCTGAAGCACAAATCGACGCTCCAATCTGCGACCGGCATCAACGCACCGAACCTCGTACAGAAATCGATGGGCATGTCGGCCGGCTCGTTCAACACGCGCGAGTTCTTTCACGGCCGCACGCTGGCGTTGCTCAAGCAGGTGAAGCTCGGCTTCATCGTGCTGTGCTTCGCGTTGCCCGCCGTGCTGGCGTTGTGGGGCGTGGCGACCGGCGCGATGCTGCCGTGGGCGCTTGCGGTGCTCTGCCAGGTGCCGGGGCTCGTGGCCGAGCGCTGGTTCTTCTTCGCGCAGGCGAGGCACCCGCAGAACCTGTACTACCAAGTCGTTTCCTGAGCGCAGCGCATTGGTTCGCTAGAGTATATTCAAGCCGCTGAACCGCCTCGTTCCGGGGCATGCAGCGCACGAATATGCCCGCCACCATCTTGCTCCGAGCCGCTGCGAACGACGACGCGTTACGCCGTGCCGACACGCTCGCCGATCAGGCCTACCGCCGCCTGCAGCGCGCGCTGATGACCGGCGGGTTGCTGCCCGAGCAGGTGCTCACGGTGCGCGGCATCGCCGACGAATATGGCGTCAGCCTGACGCCGATCCGCGAGGCGATTCAGCGGCTGGTGGCCGAGGGCGCGCTGACGATCGAGAACGCACGCACCCTGCGCGTGCCGCGCCTCGATGTCGAGACCTACCGCGAGATCCTGAAGATCCGCATCGAACTCGAGCCGATGGCCGCGCGCGACGCGGCAGCGCGGATGGACAACGCCGGGATGGACCGGCTCGACGGCGTGGTCGCCGCGCACCGCGCCGCGATCGAAGCCGGCGAGGCGCATCAAACGCTGACCGCGAACACCGATTTTCACATGTCGATATATCGGGCGTCGGCCCAGCCGGTTCTGGTCGGCATCATCGAGAGCCTCTACCTTCGCGTCGGCCCGACGCTGAACCTGCTGTTCCCGCAGTACTGCGGCAGCCTGACCGGGCACGAGATGCATCTCGTGGCTATCGACGCTTTGCGCCGCCGTGACGGCGATGCGCTGGCGCAGGCGGTGCGCGACGATCTGACGCATGGCTCGAAATACCTGATCCGTCTGTTGAAGCCCTGAGCGGTTCGCTCGACCCCATCATTTTGCGAGTTCCGCGGGTTTTTCGCGTTGACGATATATCCTGATTCTCCTATCCTGCGCGCAAGCCGGGGTTCAGACCCTGCCCACTGTTCCCTGCCCACGAAAGGCGCTCCCATGAAGCTCAACCTCTCCCGCCGCGATTTCAGCCTCACCGCGGCCCAGTTCATGGTGGGTTCGACGGCCGGCGGTGCGCTGTTCGGTGCCGGCAATGCGTTCGCGCAGCAGAAGGCGGTGAACCTCGGTACCTTCGGCAGCATCGACGTGCAGAACTACATCCGCGCGAAGAACGCGATGGCGACGACCTTCGGGGCGGGCACCAAGGTCGAGTTCGTGACCGTGCGCGCGGGCTCCGAAGTGATCGCCGCGATGGCCGGCAACAGCCTCGACATGTGCAACCTCGGCTCGAGCCCGATGGTGGTCGGCTACGCCAACGGCGTGCAGGCGTCGCTGGTCTACATCTACAAGAACATCATCGACAGCGAAGCGCTGGTGGTGCAGAACAGCGCCAACATCAAGAAGCTCGCCGACCTCAAGGGCAAACGAGTCGGCCTGCCGTTCAACACCTCGGTGCACTTCGCGGCGCTGGCCGCCTTCAAGACCGCGGGCCTGGGCGTCAACGACGTGCAGCTGATCAACATGCGCGCCGACACCATCGCCTCGGCCTGGACGCGCCGCGAGATCGATGCCAGCTACATCTGGGTGCCGGTGATCCCGAAGCTGGTCGAAGACGGCGGCACGGTGCTGTTCAAGACCGGTGACCTGAACGCCAGCGGGCTGGTGATGTTCGACGCCTTCCTGGTGCGCGACGAGTTCAAGAAGAAGAACCCCGAGCTCGTGCTGGCGTTCCTGAAAGACTTCGAGCAGATCGCCCAGACCTTCAAGCAGAACCCGAAGGAGGTGGTCGACACGATGACCAAGTTCCTCGGCGTCGACGAGGCCGCAGTGATGCGCTCGCTCAACACCTTCTATCCGGTGCCCGCGAAAGAGCAACTCACGGCCAAGTGGCTCGGCAAGCCGGGCGAGAAGAACTCCGCGGTCGTCAAGACGCTGCAGGTGCAGGCCGAGTTCCTGAAGGAAACCGGCCAGATCAACGCATTGCCGAAAGACATGAACGGCCTCGTCGACAGCAGCTTCGTCGCGCAGCTCGCCTGATGGCGGACGCGGGCAGTCTCTACTACCCCGCGTCCGGTTCGACGCCGCCCGCGCGTGCGCCCGCGGCTGCGAGGGCCGTCAAGGCGCGCTTCGATCAGGTCACCAAGCGCTTCGGCACCGGGCCTGATTCAGTCCTCGCGCTGGAGCCGATCACGCTCGACATCGCCGAGAACGCGTTCGTCTGCCTGGTCGGCCCGTCCGGCTGCGGCAAGAGCACCTTGCTGAACATCCTCGCCGGTTTCGAGACGCCAACCAGCGGCCAGGCGCTGATGGACGGCCTGCTGGTGCGTGGACCCGACCCGCGGCGCGGCGTCGTGTTCCAGCAGGGCGCGTTGTT
>JANXVK010000055.1 GCA_025351675.1 Rhizobacter sp. | reverse complement strand
CGGGACGATGCCGATGCGCTCGCGCAGGTCGTGCAGCGCGACCTTGCGCACCGGCACGCCGTCGACGAGCACCTCGCCGCTCGCCACGTCGTAGAAGCGCAGCAGCAACTGGAACACCGTGCTCTTGCCGGCGCCGCTCGGTCCGACCAGCGCGACGGTCTCGCCCGGCGCCACATTCAGGTCGAAGTGCGACAAGGTCGCGTGCTGCGGCCGCGACGGGTAGCGGAAGGTCACGTCGCGCAGGTTCACCGCCGAGCCGCCGCGCGCGGCCGCGAGCGCCACCGGCCGCGCCGGCGACGTGATCGGCGCGTGCAGGTTCAGCACCTCCATCAGCCGCTCGGTCGCGCCGGCCGCGCGCAGCAGGTCGCCGTACACCTCCGACAGCACCGCGACGCTGCTGACCAGGATGATCACGTAGACCACGGTCTGCCCGAGGTGCCCGGCCGTGATGTCGCCACGCGCCACGGCCTGCGTGCCTTGATACAGGCCCCAGAGCAGCGCACCGAAGGTGGCGGTGATGATGAAGCCGACCAGCGCCGCGCGCATCCGCGTGCGCTTCACGGCGGTGTCGAAGGCGTTCTCCGTCGACAGGTCGAAGCGCTTCGCCTCGCGCGCCTCCTGGGTGTAGCTTTGCACCACCGGGATCGCGTTCAGCACCTCGGCAGCGATCGCACTCGAATCGGCGACCCGGTCCTGGCTCGCGCGGCTGAGCTTGCGCACGCGTCGGCCGAAGTACAGGCTCGGCAGCACGACGACGACCAGGATCCCAAGCACCTGCGTCATCACGACCGGATTCGTCGCGATCAGCATCGCCATCGCGCCGATGCCGAGCACCGCGTTGCGCAGGCCCATCGACAGGCTGGAGCCGACGACCGTCTGCACGAGCGTCGTGTCGGTGGTCAGGCGCGACAGCACCTCGCCGGTCTGCGTGCTCTCGAAGAACTCGGGGCTCTGCGTCACGACATGCCGATACACCGCGTTGCGCAGGTCGGCGGTGACGCGCTCGCCGAGCCAAGTGACCATGTAGAAGCGCAGTGCCGAGAACACGCCGAGCGCCGCGCCGACCGCGAACAATGCGAAGAAGTGCTCGCGCATCGCCATCACCCGCGCGCCGGGGTCGGCGGCGACGAAGCCTTCATCGATCAGCGACTTCATCGCGACCGGGAAGACCAGCGTGCTGAGTGCCGCGCCCACCAGAAAAACGATCGCCAATCCGATCCTGGCGCGGTACGGCCGCAGGAAGGGGACGAGGCCGCTGAGCGATTTGACGTTGCGACCCGGCGCGGCCGCGGCGACGTTGCGGGCGCTGGCCGCTGGCGGCACGGGAAGGGGCTGAGCGGGGTTGGACATGCGGCGAGTGTAGGGGCGGGGCGCCACCTCGCTGCCGCTCACTCTTGCTCCAGCAATTACAGCCTTGACAATAGATGCCTAGGCATGTATATTGCGCTCACCCCCTCGAACGGAGCCCACGCCGTGACCCGCATCGCTCCTCCTGCCGACTTCTACCAGCCCGCCAGCTACTGCGCCGAAGAGAGCGTCGGCTACATGATGAAACGCATCATGATGTCGATCGTTTTCCAGGCCGACAAACGCCTCGATGCGCACGGTCTGACGAGCGCGCAATGGGGCCCGCTGATGCGTTTGCGCACGACCGGCGGTTCGACCGTCGCCGAGCTCGCACGCTGGCTCAACGTCGATGCCGGCGCGATGACGCGCCTGCTCGACAGGCTGGAGAAGAAAGGCCTGTGCAAGCGCGTGCGCTCAACCGAAGACCGCCGCGTTGTGCACGTCGAACTCACCGCAGACGGCGAGGCGGCGATCACCGAGGTTCCTGCCGTGCTGGCCGAGGTGCTCAACGGGCACTTGGCCGGCTTCTCGAAGACCGAATGGCAGGCATTGCGCACCTACCTGCTGCGCATGCTCGAAAACGGTGAAGCGATGCGCGAGGCGGGCTGAACAGGCGCCCGGGACCATTGCCCCGAACTGAACGAAATTGACTGCCTAAGCAAATGAAGCCACAACAACTATTAAACGAAGCGTCCGCCTTGGGGCAGTCTTTGCAAGACCAGGTGCGCTGCGCGCGCACCAGTTTTCCTGCCCTCACCGCGATCGCGGTGGCGATCGCTTCCAGCATCGTGCTGACCCTGAGCGGCTGCGCCAACAGCGCTGGCATCGCGTCGAGCGCTCAGGCGATAGCGCCGGCCAGCATCGGCCTCGGCGCGGGTGCGAGCACGCCGGTCGTCGTCGCCGACTGGTGGAAAAACTTCGGCGATGCCGCGCTGAACGACATCGTCGACCGCGCGCTCGTCGGCAACCCGAGCATCAAGGTCGCGCAGGCCCGCCTCGAGCGCGCGCGGGCGGCCGTCGACGTGAACAAGTCGGCCGATGGCCTGCACGTCAACGCCGAGGCCGACGCGACCCGCCAGCGCTTCAGCGCCAACAGCATCTACCCGCCGCCGCTCGGCGGCTCGATTCGCACGCTCGCGAACGCGCAGATCGGTGCCTCGTACGAGTTCGACTTCTTCGGCCGCAACCGCGCCGCGATCGAAGCCGCGGTCGGCATGCAACGCGCTGCGCAGGCCGACGTGCAGGCCGCGCGCATCATGCTGGCGAGCAACGTCGTGCGCATCTATGTGCAACTCGGCCGCTTGTTCGCGCAACGCGAAGTGGCCGAACGTTCGTTGAAACAGCGCGACGAGATCCTGTCGCTGATCAGGCAGCGCGTCTCGGGCGGGCTCGACACCAACGTCGAACTGCGCCAAGGCGAGGGCGCGTTGCCCGAATCGCGCCAGCAGATCGAGCAGCTCGACGAGCAGATTGCGCTGACCCGCCACGCGCTCGCCGCGCTGACCGCACAAGCACCGAGCGCCTACGACACGCTCGTCGTGCCGCTGCGCACGGTGCAGGTTGTGCCGGTGCCGAACGCGCTGCCGGCCGACCTGCTCGGCCGCCGTGCCGACATCAGCGCTGCGCGCTGGCGCATCGAAGCCGCGACCAGCGACGTGAAGAGTGCGAAGGCGAGCTTCTACCCGAACATCAACCTGACTGCGTTCGTCGGCCTCGCCAGCATCGGCCTGAACAACCTCGTGAAGGCGAGCAGCGAGCAGTACGGCATCGGCCCGGCGCTCACGCTGCCGATCTTCGACGGTGGCCGCCTGCGCGCCAACTTGCGCGGCAGACACGCCGACCTCGACGCGGCGATCGAGAGCTACAACGGTGCCGTGATCGATGCGGTGCACGACGCGGCCGACCAGATCAGCTCGGTGCGCTCGATCGAGCGCCAGCAGGCACAGCAGGTGAGCGCGCAGGCTGCATCCGAATCGGCCTGGGACCTCGCCACGCAACGGTACAGGGCCGGTCTCGGCACCTACCTGACCGTTCTGAACGCCGAAGCCGGCGTGTTGAACCAGCGCCGCCTCGGCGCCGACCTGAAGGCGCGTGCGCTCGAGGTGCAGATCGGCCTGATTCGCGCCCTCGGTGGCGGCTACACCGAAATCGCCACCCAGGCAGCTGCCGTCGGCAGCTGAGCCGCGCCGCCAACGAATTTCACGAACATCGAAATGAATTTCCGGAGATCCCCATGAGCGCCCCTGAAACCACCACCCCCGTTGCCGCTGTTCCCCAGGGCAACCCGAAGCGCAGGCGTGCGCTGACAGCCGTCACCGCCGTTGTCGTCGTTGCCGGCATCGCCTACGGCGCTTGGTGGGCGCTGGTGCTGAACCACTACGAGTCGACCGACAACGCCTACGTGCAGGGCAACGTCGTGCAGCTGACGCCGCAGGTCGGCGGCACGGTGATCGCGATCAATGCCGACGACACCGACCACGTCAAGGCCGGCCAGGTGCTCGTCAAGCTCGACCCGGCGGATGCGCAGATCGCGCTCGACCAGGCCGAGGCGCAGCTCGCGCAGACGGTGCGCGAAGTGCGCACGCTGTACGCGAACAACAGCACGTTGAAGGCGCAGATCGCGCTGCGCGAAGCCGACCTCGCCCGCGCGAAGAGCGACCAGGCGCGCGCGCAGGACGACGTGGCGCGCCGCCAGCCGCTGGTTGCGACCGGCGCGGTCGGCAAGGAGGAGTTCAACCACTCGATCGCGTCGCTGTCGGCGGCGAAGAGCAGCGTCGTCGCCGCGCAATCGGCGGTCGTCGCCGCGCGCGAGCAGCTGTCGTCGAACCAGACGTTGACCGACGGCACGGCGGTCGATCAGCATCCGAACGTGCTGCGCGCCGCTGCCAAGGTGCGCGAGTCGTACCTCGCGATGCGCCGTGCCGACCTGCTCGCGCCAGTCGACGGCTTCGTCGCCAAGCGCAGCGTGCAGCTCGGCCAGCGGGTGCAGGCCGGCACGCCGCTGATGTCGGTGATCGCGCTGAACCAGCTCTGGGTCGAAGCGAACTTCAAGGAGAGCCAGCTCAAGAGCCTGCGCATCGGCCAGCCGGTGACGCTCGTGGCGGATGTGTACGGCAAGAAGGTCGAGTACGCCGGCAAGATCGAAGGCCTCGGCGCGGGCACCGGTGCGGCGTTCGCGCTGCTGCCGGCGCAGAACGCGACCGGCAACTGGATCAAGGTCGTGCAACGCGTGCCGGTGCGCATCCGGCTCGACGAGAAAGAGCTGATCGAGCACCCGTTGCGCGTCGGCCTCTCGATGGACGCCAAGGTCGACATCATCAAGACCGACGGCGCGATGCTGGCCGACGGCTCGCGTGTCTCGACGATCGCGCAGACCAGCGTGTTCTACGACAACAACAGCGCAGCCGATGCCGAAGTTCGCAAGATCATCGTCGCCAACGGTGGCAAGGTGAGTGCGCCCGCAGTCGCGTCGAACGACAGGGCACAGAAGCCTGCGCCGGTCGCTGCCGCAGCGAGTGTGTCGCAAGCGGCATCGGTCGCGACGATCGCCGGCTCGCACGCCGCGCAACCCGTCGCCAACCTGAAGTGATTCGCAAGAGCGACTGACCATGTCTTCCACCACTGCCGCGCTGCCGGCCGGCGACGACGATCTGCCGCCTGCACCGCCGGCCCCGCCCACCGCACCCGCGAAGCCCGGCGCGTTCCCGCCGCTGAGCGGCAGCCAGCTCGTGCTCGGCACGATCGCGCTGTCGCTTGCGACCTTCATGAACGTGCTCGACAGCTCGATCGCCAACGTCTCGATCCCCGCGATCTCGGGCGACCTGGGCGTGAGCCCGACGCAGGGCACCTGGGTCATCACCTCGTTCGCGGTCGCCAACGCGATCTCGGTGCCGCTGACCGGCTGGCTCTCGCAGCGTTTCGGGCAGGTGCGGCTGTTCACCGGCAGCATCCTGCTGTTCGTGATCGCCTCTTGGCTTTGCGGCCTGGCGCCGAACATCGAGTCGCTGATTGCGTTCCGCGTGCTGCAGGGTTTCGTCGCCGGGCCGATGATCCCGCTGTCGCAGACGCTGCTGCTCGCCAGCTACCCGGCCGCGATGGCCGGCACCGCGATGGCGATGTGGGCGATGACGGTACTGGTGGCGCCGGTCGCCGGGCCGCTGCTCGGCGGCTGGATCACCGACAGCGTCGCGTGGCCGTGGATCTTCTACATCAACATCCCGGTCGGTCTGTTCGCCGCCGGGCTGACCTGGTCGATCTACCACAAGCGTGATCCCGGGCCGCGCAAACTGCCGCTCGACGTGATTGGCCTCGGCCTGCTGGTGCTGTTCGTCGCGGCGATGCAGATCATGATCGACAAGGGCAAGGAGCTCGACTGGTTCAACTCGGGCCAGATCATCCTGCTCGGCGTGACGGCGGTGGTCGCATTCCTGTTCTTCCTCGCGTGGGAGCTGACCGAGAAGCACCCGGTCGTTGACCTGCGCCTGTTCGCGCGCCGCAACTTCACGATGGGCACGGTCTCGCTGTCGGTCGCCTACGGTCTGTTCTTCGGCAACGTGGTGCTGCTGCCGCTCTGGTTGCAGCAGTACATGGGCTATACGGCGACCTGGGCGGGCCTGGCGACCGCGCCTGTTGGCATCCTGGCGATCGTGCTGTC
>JANXVK010000437.1 GCA_025351675.1 Rhizobacter sp. | reverse complement strand
GGCACTGTTGCAGCGGGTGCCGCGGCGACGGCGTCGGCCGCGGTGCGGCGATCGGCGAGCGGCGCTGGGCTCTCGCGCTCGCGCGCGGGCGCCGCGCTGCGCGCGGCCTCGGCTTCGCTGCGCCGCTGCGCCGGTTTCGGTGCGGCGGACTTGCGCTGCGCAGCGGGCTCGGCCTCGGTCTTCGCGGTGCTTTGGGCGACTTCTTCAGACGCGGGCGCGTTTTGTTGCGGTGCGGCGGTGACCGGCGGCGCAGCAGCGGCCGGCGCCGGTGCTGCGTCGACCGCCGGCGGGCGCGCGATCGTCGGGTCCATCGGCTGATCCCACCAGATCAGGCCGACCAGTGTCGCGACCATCACGCTCGCGAACCCGGCCGCGACTGGCGGGCGTGCGAGCCAATCCCACGCGTCTGCCCACGGGCTTCGTGCAGGCGGCTTCGCCGGCGGGTTTGCGGGCGCTCGTGCCGCGTGGGTCGCGGCACGCGCCTGGCGCAGGATCGAATCGCTCAGCGCCGCAGGCGGCGCCGCCTGCGCGTCGGGTGCGTGGCGCAGCGCTTCGCCGAGCCAGGCGTCGCGCTCGGTGTCGTCGCCGCGATCGGGTGGCCGCGGCGTGCTCATCGCGTTTCGTTCCCGGGCGCTGCAGAAGAGAAAGGCGCGAGGTAAGCGCCCATGCAGGTGCGCAGTTTGCTCATCGCATAGCGCAGCCGCGTCTTCGCGGTCTCGAAGCCGACCTCGAGCGCGCTCGCGACTTCTTCCAGCGCCAAGCCGTCGTCGTGGTGCAGCAGAAACGCGCTGCGCTGCGGGATCGGCAGCTGCTCCAGGCAAGCGAGCAGCTTCTCGCCGGCGCGGCGCCAGAACGCCAGCTCTTCGGTGTGCGATGCGGCCGCGGCCGGTGCCGGCCAGTGCTGCCACGCGGCCGAGGCATTCGCGCCCGGCTCCCACGGCGCGCCGTCGTCGCCCTCGAATGCGTCGATCGAGACCTCGCGGCCGCTGCGCCGCAGCATGTCGACGGCGCGGTGGTGCGCGAGCGTGAACAGCCAGGTGCGAAAGCTCGCGCCCTGCGGCTCCCAGCGCGCCCGGGCGTGCACGACGCGCAGCCAAGTGTCCTGGAACACCTCGTCGGTCTGGGCGTTCAGCGCGCTGCCGAGCAGGCGGCGGATGAAGCGGTACAGACCGGCCTGGTGCCGCGCATACAGCTGCTCGAACGCGCGTGCGTCGCCGGCCGCGTAGGCGGTCATCAGCGCGTCGTCATGGGGTTCGGGGGCGGGGTTCACGCTGAGAAGTCTGCCTGATCCGGTGCTGATACGGCGCACCGGCGCGCACGGGGTGAATCGCGCGCCGCCGCTGCGCGGCGTCAGTTGCCCAGCACCCGCAGAATCTCGCGCCCGTAGGCCTCGAGCTTCTTCGCGCCGACCCCGCTGATCTGCCCGAGCGCGTCGAGCGAGTCGGGCATCGCCTGCGCCATCTCGGCGAGCGCGGCGTCGTGGAACACGATGTAGGCCGGCAGGTTGTGCTCGCGCGCGACCTCGGCGCGCCAGGCCTTCAGTGCCTCGAAGCGCGCGGTGCCCTCGGTATCGAGCGGAATCGGCGGCGCCTTGTCCTTGCTGCGCGCACCGCGCGCCGCGGTCTTGCCCGCTCTCCCACCACCGCCGCGCTTGGGCGCCTCGCTCTGCTCCCGCAGCAGCATCTGCACGTCGCCCTTCAACACATCGCGCGCGGTCGATGTGAGTTCGAGCGTGTTGTATTCGCCCTCGGTCTGCAGGTAGCCGAGCGCGATCAATTGGCGCAGCACGACCCGCCACTGCGCCTCGCTCACGTCGGCACCGATGCCGAAGGTGCTCAGGCTCTGGTGATTGCGCTGCTCGACCTTCTCGGTCGTCTTGCCGCGCAACACATCGATCAGATGGCCGGCGCCGTAGCGCTGCCCGCCCTGCTGGTGAAAGCGGTAGATGCAGCTCAGCGCCTTGCGCGCGGCTTCGGTCGCGTCCCAAGTGGCGGGCGGTTGCAGGCAGTTGTCGCAGGCGTTCTGGTACGCGGCGCAACGCTCGCTCGCTTCGCCGAAGTAGGCGAGCAGGCGCACGCGCCGGCAATCGTGCGCTTCGGCGAGCGTGAGCAGCGCGTCGAGCTTGCCGCGCTGGTTGCGCTTGAACTCCTCGTTCGCCGGGCTCTCGTCGATCATGCGGCGCTGGTTCACCACGTCGGCCAGGCCGTAGGCCATCCACGCGTCGGCGGGCTGGCCGTCGCGGCCGGCGCGGCCGGTCTCCTGGTAGTAGGCCTCGATGTTCTTCGGCAGGTCCAGGTGGGCGACGAAGCGCACGTCGGGCTTGTCGATGCCCATGCCGAACGCGATCGTCGCGACCATCACGATCGACTCCTCCCGCAGGAAGCGATCCTGGTGCCTGCGCCGCACGTCGGCGCCGAGCCCCGCGTGGTACGCGAGGGCGGTGAGGCCTTCGCCACTGAGCCACGCCGCCGTCTCGTCGACCTTCTTGCGCGACTGGCAGTAGACGATGCCGGCATCGCCCTCGTGCTCGTCTTGAATGAAGCGCAGCAATTGCTTGCGCGCATCGTCTTTCTCGACCACGCCGTAGCGAATGTTCGGGCGGTCGAAGCTGCTGATGAAGACGCGCGCGTCTTCGAGCGCGAGGCGCGTGATGATGTCGGCGCGGGTCAGGTCGTCGGCGGTCGCGGTCAGCGCGATGCGCGGCACGCCGGGGTAGCGCTCGTGCAGCACGTTCAGCGCCAGATAGTCTTCGCGGAAGTCGTGGCCCCACTGGCTCACGCAGTGCGCTTCGTCGATCGCGAACAAGCTCAGCAGCCCGCGTTCTTCGAGCGAATCGAGCTGCGCAAGCATGCGCGGCGTGGTCAGGCGCTCGGGCGCGACGTAGAGCAGAACGAGCCGGCCACCCATCATCTCGCGCTCGATGCGCTGCACCTCGTCGAGCGTCAGCGACGAGTTGAGAAAGGCCGCGTGCACGCCCGCTTCTTCGAGCGCGCCGACCTGGTCGTGCATCAGCGCGATCAGCGGCGAGACGACCACCGCGACGCCTTGATCGCGCCGGTGCCGCGCGATCGCCGGCACCTGGAAGCACAGGCTCTTGCCGCCGCCGGTGGGCATCAGCACCAGCGCGTCGCCGCCCGCGATCACGTGGTCGACGATCTCGGCCTGCGCGCCGCGAAACGCGCTGTAGCCGAACACGTCGTGCAGGATCGTGTCGGGGGAGGATGGAGCGGGTGAGTTCAAGGTGCAGGCCAGCGGCAAAGCCGCGATGGTACGGGAGCGGCTTCGTTGGGCGAGTCCGCCGGGCCGCCCCGGGGCGAGCGCCGCATGACGCGGCCCGCAGGGCGCCCGATCTGCCCCGCCGTTGGCGTGCCCCCGTCGCGTCACCCCTGCGGGAGAAGGCGTCGAAGGGTCCGGGAGCCATAATTAAGGCAGCCCACGTCAACAGTCTAGTCACAGCTCGGAGGCCGCAATGGCATCAATCAACAAAGTCATCCTCATCGGCAACCTCGGCAAAGATCCCGAAGTGCGCTACATGCCCAGCGGCAGCGCGATCTGCAACATCACGGTGGCGACCAGCCGCCAGTGGAAGAACAAGGAATCCGGCGAAAAGATGGAAGAGACCGAGTGGCATCGCGTCTCGTTGTTCGACCGCCTTGCCGAGGTCGCTGGCGAGTACCTGAAAAAAGGCCGTTCGGTCTATGTCGAGGGTCGTCTGAAAACCCGCAAGTGGACCGACAAGGAAGGCGTCGAGCGCTACACGACCGAGGTCATCGCCGACGTCATGCAGTTGCTCGGCAGCCGAGAAGGCATGGGCGGTGCTGGTGGTGCCGACGAAGACAGCGGCGGTGGCTACAGCGAACGCAGCGCGCCGCAGCAACGCGCAGCGCCGGCTTCGCGCCCGCAGCAGGCACCGGCCCCGCGCCCTGCACCGAAGGCGGCATCGACCGGCTTCGACAACATGGACGACGACATCCCGTTCTGAGTCGGCGCGGTCGACCGCATCGCGGGTCTGCGGGCCCGCCGGATGATCCGGCCCGCGTGCCGGATCGAGCAGGTTGTCGGCTTGCACGCCGCCACCGCCCTGGCCGCCACGACCACGGCCGCCACCAGCCGCTCCGCCGGCAGCCGCGCCAGCCCGCGCGCGGAGTTCGCGCAGGTG
>JANXVK010000651.1 GCA_025351675.1 Rhizobacter sp. | reverse complement strand
GACAGCAGCGCCTGCGAGATCATCGGCAGCGTGACCAACCAGAACACCTGCGAGGGCCGCGCGCCGAGGTCCATCGCTGCCTCTTCGAGCTGCGGATTCAGGTCTTTCAGCCGTGCCTGCACGACGACCGCCGCGTAGGCCATGCCGAGCAGCAGATGCCCAAGCCAGATCGTCATCAGCCCGCGTTCGGGGAAGCCGAGCGTTTTTTGCATCGCCACCAGCATCAGCAGCAACGACAGGCCGATGATCACCTCGGGCATCACCAGCGGCGCGTTCAGCATGCCGGAGAACATCGTCCGGCCGACGAAGCGGCGGTGCTTCACCAGCGCGAGCGCGGCCAGCGTGCCGAGCACGACCGACGCGCAGGCCGTGAAGAACGCGATCCGCAACGACAGCCACAGGCCGTTCAGGATTTCGGTGTCGGCGGCAAGCGCGGCGTACCACTTCAGCGTGAAATGGCCCCAGGCGTTCGGCACCGGCGAGTCGTTGAACGAGAACACGATCAGAGCCAGGATCGGCAGGTACAGGAACGCGTAGCCCAGCGACAGCCAGCCACGGCCGAACCACTTGTTGAACGCTGCGGCATTCATGCGCGCACCCCGTCCGCTTCGGCCTGGTACTTGCTGAACAGCGCCAGCGGCACGATCACCAGCAGCACCATCGCGACGGCCACCGCCGAGGCCATCGGCCAGTCGTTGTTGCTGAAGAACTCGTCCCAGAGCGTGCGGCCGATCATTTGCGTCTCCGGGCCGCCAAGCAACTCGGGGATCACGTACTCGCCGACGCACGGGATGAACACCAGCATCGCGCCGGCGATGATCCCGGCCTTCGACAGCGGCACGGTGATCTTCCAGAACGCGACCCAGGCCGTGGCGCCCAAATCGCTCGCCGCTTCGAGCAGCCGCAGGTCCATCTTCGCCAGGTTCGAGTACAGCGGCAGAATCATGAAGGGCAGGTAGGTGTAGGTCATGCCGAGCACGAGCGAGAACGGCGTGTTCATCAGTTGGCCCTCGCCCGGGATCAGGCCGGCGCGCAGCAGCAGCTGGTCGATGCCGGCCGCGGTGATGACCTCGTGCGCCCAGCCGTGCTCCGTCAGCAGGCCTTTCCAGGCGTAGACGCGCAGCAGGAACGAGGTCCAGAACGGCAGCATCACGAGCATCAGCAACGCGGGCTGGACCGTCGCGCGTGTGCGGGCCATGAAGTAGGCGAACGGGTAGCCGATGAACAGGCACAGCACCGTCGTGACGGCCGCGTACTTCAGGCTCGACAGGTAGGTAGAGAAGTACAGGTCGTCCGTCACCAGCGTCAGGTAGTTGCCGAACCGCAGGTTCAGGTCGAGCTTGCCGTCCTGCACGGTGACCACGTCCTTGACGCTTGCGATGTCCATCTCCGAGACACTGATCTTCAGCACGATCAGAAACGGCAGCAGAAAGAACAGCAGCAACCAGACATACGGGACGCCGATGACGGCCCGGCTGCGGCCTTGCTTCACGGCGCTCATGACGTGAGCACGACCTGCGCGGTCGGCGACCAGCTGGCCCAGGCGACATCGCCGACCCCGATCGCGTGGTCGCGATGCCGCTCGGTGTTGCTCGCGCTGATTTTCAGCACGGCGCCGCTGGCCAGCGCGAGGTGGTAGACCGTAAAGCTGCCGAAGTAGGCCATGTCCTTTACGGTGCCATGCGCGTGGTTGTACTCGCCGTCGGCGAAGGAGGGCGCTCCGCGCGAGATGCGGATCTTCTCGGGCCGAAGCGCCACCGACACCGGCATGCCCTCGGTGCCGGTAATGCCGTGCCCGACATGGTGGGTGCAGTCGGCGCAGCGCACCAGCACATGATCGACCTCGTCCTTCACCAGCGTGCCGTCCATCAGGTTGACGTTGCCGATGAAGTCGGCGACGAAGCGGTTCGCCGGCGTCTCGTAGATTTCGGCCGGCGCGCCGACCTGCAGCAAGCGGCCCTCGCTCATCACCGCGATGCGCGTCGCCATCGTCATCGCCTCTTCCTGGTCGTGCGTGACCATCACGCAGGTCACGCCGACCTCGTGGATGATGTTGACGAGCTCGATCTGCGTCTCTTCGCGCAGCTTCTTGTCGAGCGCGCCGAGCGGTTCGTCGAGCAACAGCAGTTGCGGCCGCTTCGCGAGGCTGCGCGCGAGCGCCACCCGTTGCTGCTGGCCGCCCGAGAGCTGATGCGGCTTGCGTTGGCTGAACTTCTCAAGTTGAACGAGCTTGAGCATCGCCTCGACGCGCGTGGCGACTTCAGCGGCCGGCAGACCACCGCGCTTCAGCCCGAACGCGATGTTGTCCCGGACCGTCAGGTGCGGGAACAGCGCGTAGCTCTGAAACATCATGTTCAGCGGCCGCTCGTATGGTGGCAGGCCGGCGAGGTCGTGGCCGTCGAGCAGGATGCTGCCGGAGCTCGGCGTCTCGAAGCCCGCGAGCATGCGCAGCAGCGTCGTCTTGCCACAACCACTGGAGCCGAGCAGCGCGAAGATCTCGCCCTTGGCGATGTCGATGCTGACGTGGTTGACGGCGGTGTGGCCGTCGAAGTTCTTCACGATGTCGCGAATCTGCAGGAACGCTTCTGGGCTGCTCATCTCTTCGAGGGTCGGATTGGGCAAAGGCGCTATTTTCAGGCCCAGCCGTTGCGATGCACGTCGTCGAGCGTCAGATCGAGACAACGGCGGATCAGCGCCATCATCTCGTCGATCTGCGCGCGCGTGATCACCAGCGGCGGCGCGACGATCATGCGGTCGCCGACGGCGCGCATGATCAGCCCGTTGCCGAAACAGTGGCCGCGGCAGACCATGCCGATGTCGAGTTCGGACGGGAAGGTCGTGCTCTTCGCCTTGCTTTTCACGAGCTGCACCGCGCCCATCAGGCCGCAGGTCTGGATCTCGCCGACGAGCGGATGTTCGGCCAAGGTGGCGAACTGCTCGGCGAGGTACGGCCCGGTGTCGTCGCGAACGGTGTCGACGATGTGATCGCGCTGCAGCAGCCGGATGTTCGCGAGCGCCACCGCGCAGGCGACCGGGTGGCCGCTGTAGGTGTAGCCGTGGTTGAACTCGCCGCCTCGCTCGATCAGCACCTTGGCGATCTTGTCGCCGACCATCACGCCGCCGAGCGGCACGTAGCCCGAGGTCACGCCCTTCGCGAAGGTCATCAGGTCGGGCTTGAAGCCGAAGCGTTCGCAGCCGAACCACTGGCCGGTGCGGCCGAAGCCGCAGATGACTTCGTCGGAAACGACCAGCACACCATGCTTGTCGCAGATGCGCTGGATCTCGGGCCAGTAGGTGTCGGGTGGCACGATCACGCCGCCGGCGCCCTGCACCGGCTCGCCGATGAACGCGGCGACCTTGTCGGCGCCGATCTCGAGGATCTTGTCTTCGAGCCAGCCCGCGGCCTTCAACCCGAACGCGTCGCGGCTCATGCCTTGCCCGAGCTCGAACCAGAACGGCTGCTCGATGTGCACGATGCCCGGGATCGGCAACCCACCCTGTTCGTGCATGCCGGTCATGCCGCCGAGCGACGCGCCGGCCATCGTCGAGCCGTGGTAGGCGTTCTTGCGGCTGATGATGACCGAGCGCTGCGGTGAGCCGAGCACGTCCCAGTAGCGGCGCACCATGCGCACGATCGTGTCGTTGCCTTCCGAGCCGGAGCCGGAGAAGAACACGTGATTGAACTGCGGCGGCGTCACCTGCGCGAGCAGCTCGGCGAGTTCGATCGCTGGCGGCGTCGCGGTCTGGAAGAAGCTGTTGTAGAACGGCAGCGTCGTCATCTGCTTGGTCGCGGCCTCGATCAACTCGGTGCGGCCGTAGCCGACGTTGACGCAC
>JANXVK010000647.1 GCA_025351675.1 Rhizobacter sp. | reverse complement strand
CGCGCGAGCGAGGTCGACGATCGGCGGCGTGAGCCCGTAGCCGTGGATCGCGCGGTCGGGCACGACGTAGTGCAGCGTGTCGGGCGCGGCGCCGAGCAGCTTCAACCCGCGCAGCGCGACGGCGCAGGCGGTCGCGCCATCGCAGTCGTAGTCGGCGACGACGCAGATGCGGCGCTGCCGCGCAATCGCGTCGGCGAGAAAGCGCGCCGCGGCCTGCACGCCGAGCAGCGCCGCCGGCGGCAGCAGGCGCGCGAGACCGTCGTCGAGCTCGTCGGGTGTGCGTACGCCGCGGCCCGCGAACAGGCGCGCGAGCAGCGGCGGCACGCCCGCCTGCTCGAGCGCCCAGACGGCGCGCGGCGGGGGATCACGCAGCTTGATCGTGGGTGCGTGAGTCATGACAGAACCTCGCTTGCCGGGTACGGCGAGCGACCCTCCAAAGGCCACGAAAAGGCCCCTTCGTAATCCTTGGTCGGGCCTTGCCTGGGGCGGCCCGGCGCGGCGGCCCGGCGCATCAGAGTGCCTCCAGCACGGCGTGCACTTCGGGCGCCTTGAAGCGGCTGCCCAGTTTCTGCCACAGCGACTGCGGCGCGGTCTCGAAGCGGTGTGCGCTGCGGTCGCCGCACAGCGTCAGCGCGACCTGCTCACCGGCTCGCGATGCGGCCAGCAGTTCGGCGATCGGCCCGGCATCGAGCGCACGCCAGGCCTCGGCCCAGCCGGCCCAATCCTCGGCGAGCAACGGGGCGCGCAGGGTTTCGTCGATCCGCGGCGGCGTGCCTTCGTCGGGCTGCGCGCGGCCACAGCCGCTGAGCCAGAATGAGTTCAGCGTCAACGCGCCGCGCTGCTCGCGTTCGTCGTTCAGCGCGTGCGGGTAGAGCAACAGCTGCAACTCGCTTTGCAGCCGCCGCACCAGCTTCGCGGGCGTGCTGCGCGCCGCGCTGCCGCGCATCCACAACTCGACATTGCGGCCGATCACGCGATCGAGCGAGGCACAGGGCAGGTCGACCAAGCTCTCGTGCGCCGCGTACCAGCGCGAGGGTGCGCCCCATGCGAAGCGGAAGCCCTCGCTCTCGAACAGCTCGCGCACGGCCTCGAACGCGGCGCGCGATTCGGATTCGGTCAGGTTCAGCGCGGCCGGGTCGGCGAGCGTGACGTGGTCGCGGCCGACGTGCCAGTGGCTCGGCGTGACCAAGCCCCAGGCCAAGTCCTCGACCTTCAGCCCATCGCGCGCGGCCGCCTGCGCCGCGAACGGCAGGCAGCCGTCGGCGCCCCGCCAACCGGCGGCGGCGGCGAGCGCGCGTTCGAGCGGCGGCGAGAGCGTGTAGACATCGGCGTCGTCGCGCTGTGCGAGCGTCAGCCGCGCCAGCAGCGCGGACAGGTTCGGCAGCGCGAGGTCGCGCAGCACGTGCGACGCGGCGTCGGACAGCGCCGACGCGAAGGGGATCAGCAAATGCATGGCGCCGATTATCCGGGCAGGGTCGAAGACGCACCCCGCTCATTCAAGAACAAAGGGCCCGCATCGGCGGGCCCCTCTTCACTCGGCTCTGATTGTCAGGACGGCCGCGCCTGGTCAGGTTTTCTGTAGTCGCAGACACCCTCCGGGAAGGTCTGCATGAGCTTGGCAACCGCCGCGCCGTTGGGCAGCCACGGTGCCCAAGTGCCATCGGCGAGCGCCGTCTCGACCGGTTTGAGCGCGCACTGGTAGATGCCGCCTTCGATCGGTGCGCCGGCGACGATGCGTGAGGTGCCGTACATCGGGAAGACCAGCGTGCACGCCCCCTTCGGCTTGTCGTTGAGGATGCCGTCCCAGACCTCGGGGCCGGCGTGCATCAGCTTGCCGGTGACGTCGAAGCAGCTGTCGACCGCACGTGCCGGCCGGTTCGCGGCGACGGTCTTCTTCGGATTGGCGCGGATGTTGTTCATCCAGTCGTCCACCACCGACATCGCCTCCATCGATTGGCTGACCTTGGCCACGCCGGGCCGGGTGTCGGTGAACCAGATCACCAAGTGGTCGGAGTTGCCCATTTTTTGGATCACGCGCTTGCGCACCGCAAACGACTGGTGGACGTTGTGCATGCCCAGCTCGCGCTCCATGTACTGGCGGTGGTCGATGGTCGGCAGCGGCATCAGCCCGCTGAACACCATGCCCGAGGTGTAGGCCGCGCGCGTCGCGAGCGGGTCGCCCTGGGTGCGCGGTGCCGGCTGGCCGGCGCCCGGGCCCAAGTTCATGTTGCGCCGGCTCCAAGGGTCGAAAGTCTGCGGACTGAAGGGGCCGAGAAAGGGGAAGCCTTCCTGCACCATCTGGCTCGGATGCTTCCAGCCACCGACCTTGAAGTTGAGGTCGAGAAATTCATCGGGCGTGATCTTGCCTTCCTTCATCGAGTTCAGGCCGTACTGCACGCCGACGTTGTCCCAGGTCGGGCGGGCTGCCCCCGTCGCATCGACGCCGTAGATGGTGCGCAGGTCGTCGTAGTGGGTCCAGCGGATCTCGGCGATGTCGCTTTGCGGTTCATACAGCGCCTGGTTGGGCGCCTGGCCGTAGTGCGGGTTCATCGCCAGCGGCGACAGGCCGCGCCACGCCTTGACGCACTCGCTCGAGCCGATCGCCGTGCTGTAGCCGAGCGCGGTTTTGGCCCCGGCGAGCGGGTCATTGACATTGCCCAGCGGGCCTTCCTCGGCGTTCATGCCGACCAGCCAGCTGCGGTTTTTGGTGACGCGCCACTTGTTGTTGGCGCGATCGGTGGCGTCCATGTAGTGCTCGAGCAGTTCACAGTCGCCGACATGGATGGTCTGCGTGACCATGTCGGGATAGGCCTGCACAGGCAGTGCCGCGTCGAGGATGCCGGGCTGGTTCTGCGCCAGGATGTACTGCTGGATCGCGCCGCCCGAGCCACCAAGACCGACGGTGTACACCGGCACGCCATAGCGCTCGATGAAGCGCTCCTTGGTCATCATCGCGGTCTCGACGGCGAACTGCAGGTTGCAGTGGGTGCCGGTGTTGTTGCCGCTTGAATGCGCGATGGCGTAGCCCTTGCCCAGAATGTCGGCGTTCATCGCGCCGCCGTGCAGCGTGCCTTGCGAATGGCCGATCGCCACGCCGCCCTGGAACCAGTACTCCAGCCGGCCGTTCCACAGGCTCACGTCGGGATCGGCCACGTTCTCACTGCGCGGCGCCAGCATCGCAAAGCTGTAAAGAAAGCGATTGATGGTGCCGCGCTCCTGGCGGACGATGAAATCAACCTGGCGGCCGTCGGCCAATGTCGTCCTGGCCATGTCGGCCAGTGACACGCCAGCGCCGGGCAACGCTTTCCACTGGTTGCCGGTGCTGCGGTACCACCAGGTGACGAAGGTCGCGATCGAGCAGTTCTGCGTGAAGCCGAGCTTGTTGCCGATGGCATCGAACACCGGGTAGCCGGGGGCGGTCATCGACTCGACCAGCGGCTGCTTGCCGACCGCGCCCTGGAGGGTCGTGCAGACGAAGGGCTGCTGCTTCGGGCCTGAGAACATCGGGCCGGTGATGGGTAGTTCGTCAGCTGGACGCTGGCCATCACGGCGTGGCCTTTCTGCCGCACCTTGAGCGTGTTGTCGCCGTTCACGAGCCCGGTGATCAGGCCTTCGAGCCCGTCGGCACGCGGCTTCATCACGGCGTCGATCCTCGCGCCGTTGAGCCAGAGTTCAAGCTTGTCGCGCAGTGCGGGCGCAGCCCGTACCGCAATGCGCGCATCGCCGCCCGAGACGTACTGTAGCGAGCTGGACAAAACCTCGATCGCGACCCGCATCGCGTTGTCGACCGACGGGTTCGACCGGGCGTTCAGCGCGGTTGCGGTTGGGGAACCGCCCTCAGCGCCACCGCCACCGCAACCGGTGCTCAGCGACACGCTGACCGCACAAGCCGCCACAATCTTGCACACTTTCATGGGTTGCTCCTGCTCGGCGGGTTGGTTTTTGTTGGCAGCCTTGGCGCCGAGGCTCGAGCCTCCGCGATCGGAGGCCGAGCTCCGTTGGGCGCGGTCATCTTGGCCCGCCAAGGCGGCACCCGACCCCAAGGTTTACGGGGGTGCGGCAGTGAACCGCTCCGGCGACTGGCTCGGGTTCAAGAGACGAACGACAAAAGGCGTCGCGTGGCGACGTCCCGTGACCGGTTCGGTGTTCCGAGCTTGCCGGCGGCGGAGCTCGCAAACCCTCCTGTAGCATCCCGTCCCCATGAACTGGCCCTATGAACTGCAGATCGGCTGGCGCTACACGCGCGTAGGCCGCGCGGGGCGCCGCAACGGCTTCATCTCGTTCATTTCGGGCGTCTCGATGCTGGGCATCGCGCTCGGCGTGGCGGCGCTGATCATCGTGCTGTCGGTGATGAACGGCTTTCGCAAGGAAGTCCAGGGCCAGATGCTCGCCGCCGTGCCGCACATCGAAGTCTCGAGCGCCGGTGGCGATGCGCTGCCCGACTGGAAGGCGACGCTCACGCAGATCGGGGCCGTGCCGCAGGTCGGCGCGCAGGTGATCGGCGCCGCGCCGTTCATCTCGACCCAGGCGCTGCTCGCGCGCGGCGACGCGATGCGCGGCGTGATCGTGCGCGGCATCGCGCCGAACGAAGAAGCGAGCGTGACCGATGTCGCCGCACGCCTTAAAGACACGGTGCTCGCGCGCCTCGTGCCCGGCGAATGGAACGTTGTGCTCGGCATCGAGCTGGCACGCTCGCTCGGGCTGAGCGAGGGCGACAAGGTGACGGCCGTGCTGCCGGGCGGGCAGGTCACGCCGGCCGGTGTGGTGCCGCGCATGCGCGCGCTCACGGTCGTCGGCGTCTTCAACTCGGGCCACTACCCGAACGACAACGGCCTCGCGCTGGTCCACATCGCTGATGCGGCGCGGCTGATGCGCGTCGCCGGGCCGACCGGGCTGCAACTGCGCCTGCGCGACGTGAACGATGCGCGCGACGTCGCGGCGCGTGTGCAGACGGCTCTCGGCCCGACCTGGTCGGTGCGTGACTGGACCCGCAGCAACGCCAGCTGGTTCGACGCGGTGCAGGTCGAGAAGCTGCTGATGTTCATCATCCTGACCCTGATCGTCGCGGTCGCGGCTTTCAACCTGGTCGCGATGCTGGTGATGACGGTGACCGACAAGCGCGCCGACATCGCGATCCTGCGCACTCTCGGCGCGAGCCCGCGCTCGGTGATGGGCGTGTTCATGGTCCAGGGCGCGGCCTCGGGCCTGATCGGCACGGCGGCCGGCGTGTTCTTCGGCCTGCTCGTGGCCTTCAACATCGACGTGATCGTGCCCGCGATCGAGCGGCTGCTGAGCTTCAGTTTCTTCCCCGGCAACGTGTTCCTGATCAGCCGCATGCCGAGCGACCCGCAGCGCGGCGACATCGTGCCGGTGATCGCGATCTCGCTGCTGCTGTCGTTCGTCGCGACGCTCTACCCGAGCTGGCGCGCGAGCCGCGTGCAGCCGGCGCAGGCGCTGCGCTATGAGTGATGGAGCCCCCCGCCCGGCGGGTACGCCGGGCGACCCCCCGAGGGGGTCCGGGCCGGCTGAGGGCCCCGAAGTGGGCCTCTTCGTGGCCCATGGCGGCCCGGCGCTCGGCCTGCCCTACGAGGTCCAGATCGGCCTGCGCTATTTGCGCGCGGCGCGCAGCGGCGCGGGCAACGGCTTCATCTCGTTCATCTCGGGCGTCTCAATGCTCGGCATTGCGCTCGGTGTGGCAGCGCTGATCGTCGTGCTCTCGGTCGTCAACGGCTTCAGCAAGGAGGTGCGCGATCGCATGCTGGCGGTGATCGCGCACGTCGAGCTGTACGCCGCGAACCCGGCGGCAGCGCCGGACTGGGCCGCCGTCGAGGCACGCGCCCGCAGCGACCGCGAGGTCGTGAGCGCGGCGCCGTTCGTCGTTGCCCAGGCACTGGTCGGTCGCGGCGACCAGTTGCGCCCGGTGCAGGTGCGCGGCATCGATCCGGACCGCGAGGCCGAGGTCTCCGATCTCGTGCGCACGCTGCGCGACGGCGCGCTCGCGAAGCTGCGGCCGGGCGAAGGGCAGATGTTGCTGGGTGCGACGCTGGCGAAGCAACTCGGCGTCGTGCCCGGGCAGAGCGTCACGGTCGTGCTGCCGCAGCCCGATCGCCCCGCGGGCGCGCCACGCATGCTGCCGCTGACGGTCGCCGGCACGTTCGAGGCCGGGCACTTCGAGTACGACAGCAGCCTCGCGCTGATGTTGCGCGGCGATGCGCAAGCGCTGTTCGGTACGGCCGGTGTCGCGGGCCTGCAGCTGCGTTTGGCGGATCGCGACCGCGCGCCCGAGGTCGCGCGCCGGCTCGCCATGGCGCTCGGCCCCGACATCTCGGTGCGCGACTGGACCCTGACGAATCGCCAATGGTTCGAGTCGGTCCAGATCCAGAAGCAGATGCTGTTTTTGATCCTCGCGCTGATCGTCGCGGTGGCGGCCTTCAACCTCGTCTCGACGCTGGTGATGACGGTGACCGACAAGCGCGCCGACATCGCGATCCTGCGCACGCTGGGCGCCAGCCCGCGCTCGATCATGGGCATCTTCATGCTGCAGGGCGCGGTCTCAGGCGCAATCGGCACGCTGATCGGCGCAGCGGCCGGGCTGCTGATCGCGGTGAACGTCGGCGCCATCGTCGCGGCGATCGAATCGGCGCTGCGCGTGACCCTGCTGCCGCCCAGCGTCTACCTCGTCAGCCGCATGCCGAGCGACCCGCGCAGCGCAGACATCGTGCCGATCGTGCTGATTTCGCTGGCGCTGAGTTTCGTGGCCACCCTGTACCCGAGCTGGCGCGCCAGCCGAGTCGATCCCGCTGAGGCGCTGCGCTATGAATGAGCCCGACAAGAAGATCTCGGATGTGGTCATCCGCGCCACCGGCCTGCACAAGCGCTTCACCGAAGGCAGCGGCGATGCCGCGCTGGACGTGCACGTGCTGCAAGGCGTCGATCTCACCGTGAAGCGCGGCGAGACGATCGCGATCGTCGGCGCGTCGGGTTCGGGCAAGAGCACCTTGCTGCACCTGCTGGGCGGGCTCGAGGCGCCGAGCGCGGGCAAGGTAGAGCTGCAGGGCCGTGACTTCGTCGGCATGAGCGCGAGTGATCAGGGCGACTGGCGCAACGCGCAGCTCGGCTTCATCTATCAGTTCCACCACCTGCTGCCCGAGTTCACGGCGCTCGACAACGTCGCGATGCCGCTGCGCATCCGCCGTGTCGCAAAGCCGGAGGCACGCGAACGAGCGTGCGCGGTGCTCGCGCAGGTGGGCCTCGCAGATCGCGTGCGGCACCGGCCCTCGCAGCTCTCGGGCGGCGAGCGTCAGCGCGTCGCGATCGCGCGTGCGATCGCGGGTTCGCCCGCCTGCGTGCTCGCCGACGAGCCGACCGGCAACCTCGACCGCGAGACCGCCGACGGCGTGTTCGAGCTGATGCTGAAACTCGCGCGCGGCCAAGGCATGGCCTTCGTGCTGGTCACGCACGACGAGTCGCTCGCGGCACGCTGCTGCCGGGTGCTGCGTTTGAAAGCGGGTCGGCTCGCCGGCTGAAGCGATTCGGTTGGCTCCGCCGCCGGGCACGCGCTGTCAGGCGCACTCGATGCGCTTGATCCGACCCTTCATCGGGCCCTCGATCCGGACTTCGAGCGCCGCGTCGCGCTGAACCGGAGCGGGCAGGTATCGCTTCATCGGAGCGTCCGCGGGGCGCGACGCCGCGCCGTCAACCGCCGCCGTTGACCCGGTCGCGGCCGCTGTGCTTGGATTCGTACAGCGCGGCGTCGGCACGGGCCACCAGCGCCTGCGCATCGTCGCTGGCCTGCAGCGCAGCCACGCCGCCCGAGATCGTGATCGTGAACAGCACTTCCTGGGTGTTGCGATTGCGGATCTTCATCGCCTTCGCGCTGACGCGCACCTGCTCGGCGAGCTGTCGGGCTTGGGCGAGCGTGGCGTGCGCCAGCACGATCGCGAACTCCTCGCCGCCGTAGCGGGCCGCCGCGTGGCCGGTGCCGGCCAGGCACTGTCGCAGCACGTCGCCGAGGGCTTGCAGCACGCGATCGCCCATGACGTGGCCGTGCACGTCGTTGACCGTCTTGAAGTGGTCGATGTCGAGCATGACCAGGCAGTGCTGGCAGCCCGCGGCCGGCTGGGTTCGCAGCATCGCGGCGATCTGCTGGTCGAAGCCCTTGCGGTTGAGCAGGCCGGTCAGCGGGTCGAGCAGCGCCTCGCCGCGCGCGCGGTCGAGGTCGGTGCGCAGCTGCGCGATCTCGGTCTGGCTCGCCGCGACCTGACGCTGCAGCGCATCTGCCG
>JANXVK010000635.1 GCA_025351675.1 Rhizobacter sp. | reverse complement strand
CGCGACCCTGTGGCGAATCCGTCAGGGCGAGGTCGACGTCGTGCTGATGCCGGCCTCGACCGCGCTGGTGCGGCTGGCGCCGCCGAGCTTTCTGGCCGGCTACACCTTCCACTTCAAGCAGAAGGAAAAGCTCAACGAGGCCGCACTGAAGGCGCAGCTCACGCTGGCCGGCTACACCCACGTCAGCCAGGTCGTCTCGCCGGGCGAGTACGCGGTGCGCGGCGGGCTGATCGACCTGTTCCCGATGGGCTCGGCGGTGCCGTACCGGGTCGACCTGTTCGGCGACGAAGTCGACTCGATCCGCACCTTCGACCCGGATACCCAGCGCAGCCTGTTCCCGGTGCCCGAGGTGCGGCTGCTGCCGGGCCGCGAGTTCCCGATGGACGAGGAGGCACGCACGCGCTTTCGCGCCCGCTGGCGCGAGAAGATGGAGGGCGATCCGACCAAGGTGCGCCTGTACAAGGACATCGGCACGGGTCTCGCGAGCGGCGGCATCGAGTACTACCTGCCGCTGTTCTTCGACGAGACCGCGACAATCTTCGACTACCTCGGCGATCAAGCCACGTTGGTGCTGCACGGCGAACTCGACGAGGCGCTGAAGAAATTCTGGACCGACACGCGCGAGCGCCATCGGTTTCTCGCGGCCGATCGCGAGCGCCCGATCCTGCCGCCGGAAGAGTTGTTCCTGAAGCCCGAAGACTTCTTCGCGTTGTGCAACCGGCATGCACAACTTTCGCTGCGCGGCAACGATGAGATCGATTGGGCGCGCGCCCTGCCCGACCTCAGCGTCGACCGCGGCGCGCCCGAGCCGCTAAGTCGTTTGAAGACGCAGGTCAGCACGACAAAGTACCGGGTGCTGATCGTCGCCGAGACCGAAGGGCGACGCGAGAGCCTGCTGGAGCTGCTGCGCGACAGCAGGATCGAGCCACCGAGCGTGGCGACGCTGAGTGAATTCCAGGCCAGTGACGAGCACTTCGCGATCGCCGTCGCGCCGCTCGCGCAAGGCTTTTTCTGGTTCGAGCCCGAACGGATGGGAAGCGACGGCGAAGCCGTCGCGGGCACGACGATCCAGTTCGTCACCGAGACCGAACTTTTCGCGACCGCGCCGACTGCACGACGCCGCCGCAAGCAGGAGGCCGTCAGCGACGTCAACTCGCTCATCAAGGACCTGTCGGAGCTGAAGGTCGGCGACCCGGTCGTGCACTCGAACCACGGCATCGGCCGCTACGTCGGCCTGATCCACATCGACCTGGGGAATGACGATGGCGGCCCGAGCGAGTTCCTGCACCTCGAGTACGCCGACAACGCGACGCTCTACGTGCCGGTCGCGCAACTGCACCTGATCGCGCGCTACACCGGCGTCAGCGCCGACGAAGCGCCCTTGCACCGCCTCGGATCCGGCCAGTGGGACAAGGCCAAGCGCAAGGCCGCCGAGCAGGTGCGCGATACGGCTGCCGAGCTGCTGAACCTGTACGCCCGCCGCGCCGCGCGCGAGGGTTTCGCGTTCCGCTTCCAGCCGCACGACTACGAGGCCTTCGCCGCCAGCTTCGGCTTCGAGGAGACGCCCGACCAGCAGGCTGCGATCCACGCCGTGATCCAGGACATGGTCTCGCCGCAACCGATGGACCGGCTGGTCTGCGGCGATGTCGGCTTCGGCAAGACCGAGGTCGCGCTGCGCGCGGCGTTCATCGCGGTGACGGGCGGCAAGCAGGTCGCGATCCTCGCGCCGACCACGCTGCTCGCCGAACAGCACTACCAGAACATCGCCGACCGCTTCGGCAAGTGGCCGATCAAGGTCGCCGAGATCTCGCGCTTTCGCTCCGCGAAGGAAGTGAAGGCGACTCTCGCGGGCTTGGCCGACGGCACCGTCGACATCGTCGTCGGCACCCACGCGTTGATCAGCGACAAGGTCCAGTTCAAGCGCCTCGGCCTGCTCGTGATCGACGAAGAGCACCGCTTCGGCGTGCGCCACAAGGAGGCGATCAAGGCGATGCGCGCCGAAGTCGACGTGCTCACGCTGACGGCCACGCCGATCCCGCGCACCCTCGGCATGGCGCTCGAAGGCCTGCGCGATCTCAGTGTGATCGCGACCGCGCCGCAGCGCCGGCTCGCGATCAAGACCTTCGTGCGCAGCGAGACCAGCGGCGTGATCCGCGAGGCGATCCTGCGCGAGCTGAAGCGCGGCGGCCAGGTCTACTTTCTGCACAACGAGGTCGACACGATCCAGGCGCGTCATGACAAGCTCGCCGAGCTCGTGCCCGAGGCGCGCATCGCGATCGCGCACGGCCAGATGCCCGAGCGCGAGCTCGAGCGCGTGATGCGCGATTTCGTCGCGCAGCGCCACAACGTGCTGCTGTGCTCGACGATCATCGAGACCGGTATCGACGTGCCGAGCGCCAACACGATCGTGA
>JANXVK010000578.1 GCA_025351675.1 Rhizobacter sp. | reverse complement strand
AATTCGGGCTGGCGGTCGGCGCGCAGGTCTTCGTCGCGGAAACACTTGGTGATCTGGTAGTAGCGGTCGAAGCCCGCCACCATCAGCAGCTGCTTGAACAGCTGCGGCGACTGCGGCAGCGCGAAGAACATGCCGTCGTGCACACGCGAGGGCACGAGGTAATCGCGCGCGCCTTCGGGCGTGCTCTTCGTCAGCATCGGCGTCTCGATGTCGATGAAGCCGTTCACATCGAGGAACTTGCGCACCTCCATCGCGACGCGGTAGCGCAGCATCATGTTGCGCTGCATCGGCGGGCGGCGCAGGTCGAGCACACGGTGCGTCAGGCGCGTAGTTTCAGACAGGTTCTCGTCGTCGATCTGGAATGGCGGCGTGATGCTGGGGTTCAGCACCTCGATCTCCAGGCACAGCACCTCAATCTTGCCGCTCGTGATGTTGGCGTTGACGGTGCCGTCGGGGCGCGCACGCACCTTGCCGACGATCTTCAGGCAGAACTCGTTGCGCACCTCTTCGGCGATCGAGAACATCTCGGCGCGGTCAGGGTCGCAGACGATTTGCACGATGCCTTCACGGTCGCGCAGGTCGATGAAGATGACGCCGCCGTGGTCGCGGCGGCGATGCGCCCAGCCCATCAGTGTCACGGTCTGGCCCATCAGCGTTTCGCTGACGAGGCCGCAATATGTCGTTCTCATCGAATCACTCCTCTGCAGGATGCAGATTGGTTTGGCTTGCGGCGCGGCGCGTGCGCAGCGTCGTGATGTGGGGTCAGCGGGCTCTGTGGCGCCGACATGCAGCGCGTCGGGGCTGAGCGGATGCCGGGCCGCTCAACCCGGTCAATTTCGGACCGGCTCGGGAAGATCGACCGCTGGCGCAACGAAGTGCACCGGCGGTGCCACCACGCCCATCGAGATCACGTACTTCAGCGCTTCGTCGACGCTCATCTGCAGCACGATCGCATCGGCGCGCGGCACCATCAGGAAGAAGCCCGAGGTCGGATTCGGCGTCGTTGGCACGTAGACGCTGAGGTAATCGCCCGACAGATGCAGCGCGGCCTCGCCGCCAGGGCGGCCGGTGACGAACGCGATCGTCCAGCTGCCTTGCCGCGGGTACTGCACCAGCACGGCTTCGCGGAACGCGTTGCCGCTGCTGGAGAACAGCGTGTCCGAGACCTGCTTCACCGAGTTGTAGATCGACTTGACGATCGGGATCTTGCTGAGCACACGGCTGCCCTGGCGCAGCCACCACTGGCCGACGATATTGGTCGCGAACACGCCGGTGAGCAGCAGGCCAAGCAGCATCACGAGCACGCCGAGGCCGGGAATCTTCAGCAGCATGTCGATCAGCGGCTCGGCGCCGACCGGCAGGATCGCCTTGCCGGTGTTCAGGAGCCAGCCGAACACGCCGCCGAGCGCGCCGAGCACGGCCTGCAGCACCCAGATGGTGATGGCGAGCGGCAGCCAGACGAGCAGCCCGGCGATGAGGTATTTCTTCACGATGTTTCCTGGCGCGACCGTGCGGTCACTTGCTCTCGCTCTTGGGCGCGGCAGGCGCGGGGGCGGGCGCTGGCGCTGGCGCGGCAGCAGGAGCTCGTGCGGCATCGCCCTTCGCGGCACCGGTGGCGGCTGGCGCGGCGGTGTCGGTCTTGGGCGCGTCGGCCTTGGCGCCGTCGGCCGGCTTGTCCGCGGTCGGGTTGTCGCCCCCACGGAAATCGGTCACGTACCAGCCCGAGCCCTTGAGCTGAAAGCCGGCCGCGGTGACTTGCTTGACGAAGGTCGAAGCACCGCAGTCCGGGCACACCGTGAGCATCGGGTCGGACATCTTCTGCAACACATCCTTCGCGTGCCCGCAGGTGCTGCAGCGATAGGCATAGATCGGCATGGCCAAGCCCTTGATTTGAAAGGAGAATTTGAAGACGAAAACCGCGAATTATACGGCGCGGCAGGCGCCTCGCCCCGAGCGTCGGCGCCGGCTCAGCGCCAGTGCAACCAGAGTTGCGACGCAACCACGCCGAGCGCGCCGCCCGCGGCGACGCAGACGACGCCGTACAGCAGCCGGCGCAGGCTGCGCTGTTCGACGATCAGCGTCTCGAGCAAGCGCTGTTCGGCGGCCGCGCGCGGCTGCAGCGCTTGGTGGATCAGCCGCGGCAACTCGGGCAGCAATTGCACGTAGCGCGGCGCTTCTCTCTTGAACCCTTCGATCAGCCCGAGCCAGCCGACCTGCTGGTTCATCCACTGTTCGAGAAACGGCTTCGCGGTGTTCCACAGATCGAGTTCCGGGTCGAGTTGCCGGCCCAGACCCTCGACGTTCAGCAGCGTCTTCTGCAGCAGCACCAGCTGCGGCTGGATCTCGACGTTGAAGCGCCGCGAGGTCTGGAACAGCCGCAGCAGCACCTGCCCGAGCGAGATGTCTTTCAGCGGCCGGTCGAAGTGCGGCTCGCAGACCGCGCGGATCGCGCCTTCGAGCTCGTCGACCCGCGTGTTCGGCGGCACCCAGCCCGACTCCA
>JANXVK010000575.1 GCA_025351675.1 Rhizobacter sp. | reverse complement strand
GCGACCTGCGCGAAACGCTGGGTCCGGATGTGGTGCGCGGCAGCGACGGTGCGCTGGAGCGCGTCCGGCGCGGCGAGGCACTGGAGATGCCCAACGACCTGGTCGGCGCCGGTGGCGAGGTCGGTCATTTTTGGACCCATCGCTTGCCCGACATGCGCGGCGACTCGTTCCACGGCTACTTCTTCATCGCCACCAACGTCACCGAAGCGCGCCGTGCGGAGCAGCGCCTGCGCGAGCTGAACTCGGCGCTGCAGCAGGCCGACGCCTTTGCGCGCCTGGTCGCCGACAACATCCCCGGGCGCATCACGTACTGGGACGACGAGATGCGCTGCCGCTTCGTCAACCAGGTCCACTGCGACTGGCTCGGCATCCCGCGTGAGGTAACGCTCGGGCACACGGCGCTGGAGACCCGGCAGCGAGTTCGCCTGTCTGTGCGTCGCAACGCAATCGGCCGACAAACCGGCTCAGTGCCGGACTCGACGTCCGCACCACCGGAGCCGACGACGATGCTTTCAATCCTGCTGCTGGACGACGAACCGAACCTGCTCTCTGCGCGCAGCTGCACGCTGCGCAGCCACCTCGACACGGCGGTCCGCGTCGAGACCTGCAGCGATCCGCACGAGGCGCTGGCGCGAGTCGGTGCGAACGACTTCGACGTCATCGTCTTCGACTCCGACATGGCATCGATGAACAGCATCGAGTTCCTGCATTTGGCGCGCGAATTGCAGCCCGAAGCGCTGCGCGTGCTGGTCGTCACGCCGAGCGCGATCGGCGCCTCGACGGCCGCGATCGACGCGCTCGGCGTGTTTCGCTGCATCGTCGCGCCGTGGTCCGCCGAACGGCTGGTCGAGGACGTGCCCGCCGCACTCGCGCAGGCCGTTGCGTCGCGTGCGGAGCGCGAACTCGCCGCAGCCGTGCGCGCGGCTTCGGGCGGAGTCGGCGGCTTTCATGACGCGGGGCCACGGTTAGACGAATTTTCTCGAAAGTGACGAAGTCGGCAGTTTCGGATTCGCGGCAGCGCCGAGGCAAGGTAACCTCGCATCCATGAGGCTGCCATCGATTCATGACGAGGTTGCGACGCGCCCGCCGGCGAGTCGCGCGAGTGCGCGCTCGGGCGTCTCGATGTGAAGAACGTCCACCCGTCCCTTCGCGCGCGGCACTGGCCCATCGTCGCAGTCTTCATCGCCATGGCCGGTCTGCAGGCCTGCGTCGCCGTGATCAGCATCGAGTTGCTTTCGTCGGTGCGCGCGTATGTGACCGGCGAGAGTCTCTATTCGAAGGGGCAAAAAGACGCGCAGATCTACCTGCTCGACTATGCCCACAGGCATCGCGAGGAAGACTACGCGCGCTTCATGGCCGCGTTGGCCGTGCCCTTGGGCGATCGCGTCGCCAGAGAGGCGCTGCAAAGGCCCGAACCCGATCTCGAGAAGGCGCGGCAGGGCTTTCTCGACGGCGGCAATCACCCGGACGACATCGACGGTCTGATCCGGATGTTTCGCTGGTTTCAGTCGCTTCCGATGATGTCGAAGCCGATCGCGGCCTGGACCGAAGCCGACCTCGTGATCGAGCAGATGCGCGGCCTGGTCGACCGCGCGCGCGAGCGCATCCTCGCGCGCGACGTGACCTCTGCCGCCATCGGCGAGATGCGGGTGCAGGCGCCGGTGCTGAACGCCAGACTGACCGAGCTGGAAAGCGCTTTCTCGGAGTTGCTCGGCGAAGCGTCGCGCACGACCCAGCGCCTGTTGCTCTGGCTCAACGGCGTCATCGCGATCCTGCTGACCGTCGCCGGGCTCGGCTTCGTCCGGCGCAGCGCCAGGGTGCAGGCGTCCACGGAAGCGGAGGTCGTGAACCGCCAGGAATCCCTGCAGCGCTTGCTCGATTCCACGGCGGAAGGCCTGTACGGGATGGACGTCGGGGGCCGCTGCACCTTCATCAACAAGGCGGCACTGACGATGCTCGGCTACGCGCGCGAAACCGATCTGCTCGGGCGCGACGTCGACGCGCTGATCCATCGCTCGCAGGCCCCGCATCAGCAGGCGCACATCACCCGCCAGGCGCTGCATTCGGTCGACCAGGTCTTCTGGCGCCAGGACGGCAGTTCGTTTCCAGTCGAGTACTGGTCGCATCCGATCATCCACGACGGCGAGGTCCAGGGCGCCGTCGCGACCTTCTTCGACGTCAGCGAGCGAGTCGAGATGCAGGCCGCCCTGCGGCGTGGCGAGATGCGCATGGAACGCCTGATCGATGCCGTGACCGATGGCGTCGTCACCATCGACCAGAGCCAGAATGTGGTGCTCTTCAACCGCGCGGCGGAGGCGATGTTCGGGACGGCGGCGTCCGAGGCGATCGGCAGCCCGATCGAACGTTTCATCGTCGGCGCCGGGAAGACGCGCGTGCTCGCATTGACCGAGCAACCACCGACTTCGTCGGTTCCGCCGCTGGCGGTTCCGCTGCGCGAGCTGATCGGCAAGCGATCCGATGGCCACCAGTTTCCGGTCGAGGCGTCGTTGTCGCGCCTCGAAACCGAGCACGGTCCGCTCACGACGGCTGTGTTGCGCGACGTGACGGCGCTGCACGCGGCGCAGGCGGAAAAGCGCGCGCGCCAGGCGGTCGAGGCGAGCAGCCGGGCCAAGACCGAGTTCCTGTCTCGCATGAGCCACGAACTGCGAACCCCGCTGAATGCCGTGATCGGGTTTGCGCAACTGCTGCGCATGGATGCCTCGCGGCCGCTGTCGATCGAGCAACTTGAGCGCGTCGAGCACGTCGAAAGCGCCGGCGAGCACTTGCTGGCGCTGGTGAACGACGTTCTCGATCTGTCGCGCATCGAGTCGGGCGAAATGTCGGT
>JANXVK010000546.1 GCA_025351675.1 Rhizobacter sp. | reverse complement strand
GGTCGCCGAGTACACCGCGCTGCAGATGAAGAAGGCGATCGTCGGCCACGGCCAGGCGCGCAAGGAGCAGGTCCAGGAGATGGTGATGCGCCTGCTCGCGCTGCCCGGGTTGCCGGGCAAGGACGCGGCCGATGCGCTGGGGCTGGCGATCTGCCATGCACACGCGGGTTCGTCGCTGGCCGCGCTGGCGCGGGGCGCGACGCTGGCGCCGCGTGCGCATGCGCAGTACCGGCGCGGGCGCACGTACTGAGCGGTGCACCCGGCGACGGGTACGTCGCCACCCGCCGGGCGGGTGTTCGGCCGGCTTGGGGCGGCCCGGCGCTCGGCCGAAGCGCTGAAGGGATCGCGCTTCAGGCGACAATCAGTTTGATGTACGCCCTCTTCGAAGAAGCCGGAAAGTTCCTCGCCGGCCGCGTGATGACGGAAACCGACACCTCGATGCAGATCGAGCTCGACTCCGGCAAGCGCGTCAAAGTCAAATCAGCCAACGTGCTGCTCAAGTTCGAGAAGCCGCAACCGGCCGAACTGATCGCCTCCGCGCAGACTCTCTCGAAGGAGATCGACCTCGACCTCGCGTGGGAATTCGCACCCGAGACCGAGTTCAGCTTCGGCGACCTCGCGCGCGAGTATTTCGAGGCCAGCGCCGGCCTCGAGAAGCAGGCGGCAGCGCTCTTCCGCCTGTTCGAGGCGCCGCACTACTTTCGCCGTCTCGGCAAGGGCAACTTCAAGAAGGCGCCCGAAGAGATTGTGAAGGCCGCATTGCTCGGCATCGAGCGCAAGAAGCAGGTCGCCGCGCAGATCGACACTTGGGCGGGTGAACTGGTGCGCGGCGAGTGCCCGCCGGCAGTGCGCGAGCAGCTCTACAAGCTGCTGTTCAAACCCGACAAGAACGCGCCCGAGTACAAGGCGGTGGTCGAAGCTGCGAAGCAATCGCAGAAGGCGCCGCTCGAACTGCTGAAATCGGCCGGCGCGATCGACTCGCCGTACCAGTTCCACTGGCGGCGTTTCCTGTTCGAGAACTTCCCGAAGGGCACGGGCTTTCCGGCGCTGCAGGCGCCTGCCATCAAGGAGACGCTGCCGCTCGCCGCCGTTCGGGCGTTCTCGATCGACGACTCGCAGACGACCGAGATCGACGATGCGCTGTCGGTGCAGGGTCTCGGCAGCGGCACGGTGGTCTTCGGCGTGCACATCGCCGCGCCGGGCCTCGCGTTCGCGCCCGACACGCCGGTCGACGGGGTCGCGCGTGCGCGCCTGTCGACCGTCTACATGCCCGGCCAGAAGCTGACGATGCTGCCCGACGAGGTGGTGCAGGCCTACACGCTGATCGCCGGGCGCGAGTGCCCGGCCGTCTCGCTCTACATCACGATGGACGAGGCGACGCTCGCGATCACCGGCAGCGAGACGAAGCTGGAACGCGTGCCGATCGCGGCCAACCTGCGCCACGACCAGCTCGACGCGGTGATCACCGAAGCGACGTTGACGGGCGATGCGCCCGCGCCTTACGAGTTCGCGCCCGAACTCGCCTTCGCGTTCCGCCTCGCGCGGCACCTGAAGGCGCAGCGCGAAGTCGTGCGCGGCAAGCCCGAGAATTTCAACCGGCCCGACTACAACTTCCGCCTCGAACGCGAAGACGGTGATGACGGCAAGGAGCCGCAAGGCACCGAGCGCGTGCTGATCACGACGCGCCAGCGCGGCTCGCCGCTCGACCTGATCGTCGCCGAGGCGATGATCCTGGCGAACAGCACCTGGGGCGGCTGGATCGCCGAATGCGGCGTGCCCGGCATCTACCGCAGCCAGGCCAGCATGGCGCCGGGCGTGAAGGTGCGCATGGGCACGAAGCCCGCGCCGCACGCCGGCATGGGTGTGGCGCAATACACGTGGGCGACGTCGCCGCTGCGGCGCTATGTCGACCTCGTGAACCAGTGGCAGATCATTGCGTGCGCGCGCCACGGCCGCACCGCGGCGCTGGCCGCACCGTTCAAGCCGAAGGACGTGCAGCTGTTCGCGATCATCTCGGCCTTCGACTCGGCCTACGCCGAGTACAACGGCTTCCAGCAGGCGATCGAACGCTACTGGACCTTGCGCTCGCTGGCGCAGAACGGCATCACCGAGCTCGATGCGGTCGCGATGAAGGACGGCTTGGTGCGCGCCGATGACCTGCCGCTGGTCTTCCGCGCAGTCGGCGCCGAAAACCTGCCGCGCGGCGCGCATGTGCGCGTGCGCGTCGGCGGCGCCGATCTGCTGACGCTCGACGTGCACGCGAGCGTGATCGCGCGCCTCGACGACGTGCCGGCCGAATCGGCTGCGGCAGAATCGGATGTCGATGACCTCGCCGACAGCGCCGGCCCGCTGACGCTGGCAATCGACGTCCAAGGCGACGACGCCGAAGCGCCGCAGACCGCCGACGCGGCCCCTGCCACCTGACGCACCGCCGACAGCGAGAAGCCCTCACCCGATGCTGCGCAAGCTCTCGACCCTGCAGATCGCGCTGATCGTCTCGCTCGGCGTGCATGCGGCGCTGCTGACGGTGCGCATCGTCGACCCCGAGGGCTTCAACCGCATCTTCCAGGACACGCCGCTCGAGGTCATCCTGGTGAACTCGCGCTCCGGCGAGCCGCCCGAGAAGGCGCAGGCGATCGCGCAGGCAGCGCTCGCCGGCGGCGGTGAGGCCGTGGCGGGGCGCGCAACGTCGCCGCTGCCGCCGTCGGCGATCGTCGAGACCGGCGACGCGAACGAGGAAGCGAGGAAGCGCATCGAGCAGTTGCAGGAGACGCAGCAGCAACTGCTCGCGCAGATTCGCCGCGAGCTCGCGCTGCTGCCGGCGCCCGACCCACAGCACGAGCAGGGCAACCCCGACGAGGCCGCGCAGGAAGAGCGCCGCCGCCAACTCGTGCAGCTGCTCGCCGAGATCGAAAAGCGCGTCAACGAAGAGAACGCGCGGCCGAAGAAGCGCTACATCAGCCCGGCCACGCGCGAAGAGGTCTACGCGATGTATTACGACCAGCTGCGCCGCAAGATCGAGGAACGCGGCACGCGCAACTTCCCCGAGAACCAGGGCAGAAAGCTGTACGGAGAATTGACGATGAACGTGACGGTCGATGCTGAGGGGCGCGTCGTCGACACCGAGATCGTGCGGCCGTCGGTCTCCAAGGTACTCGACCGGCGCGCGGTCGCGATCGTGCGCGCGGCAGCGCCGTTTGGGCCGTTCAGCGCGGCGATGCGCAAGCGTGCCGATCAGCTGGTCGTCACGTCGCGTTTCAAGTTCACACGCGACGAGAGCATGGAAGCCACGATGCTGGAATCCGTCCGAAATTGACTGTCATGGATCACTACGTCGTTGCCGGCAACCCGGTCGAGCACAGCCAGTCGCCGTCTATCCACGCTGCCTTCGCGCAACAGACCGGGCAGGCGATGGACTACGGCCGGCTGCTGGTGCCGCTCGGCGGCTTTGCCGATGCGGTGCGTGCCCTCGCCGAGGGTGGCGCGAAGGGCTGCAACATCACGGTGCCGTTCAAGTTCGATGCGTTCGCGCTGGCCGCACACCGCACCGAGCGCGCGACACTGGCACAGGCCGCGAACGTGCTGCGCTTCGATGCCAACGGCTGGCTGGCCGACAACACCGACGGCGCCGGCCTCGTCGCCGATATCGAGCGCAATGCCGAGGTGGCGCTGGCGGGCGCCCGCGTGCTGTTGATCGGCGCCGGCGGCGCGGCGTCGGGCGCGCTCGGGCCGCTGCTGGCGGCCGAACCGGGCGAGCTCGTGGTCGCCAACCGCACGCTCGACAAAGCACGTGCGCTGGTCGATCGGCATCGTGAGGCGGCATCCGCCACGCTGCTGCGCGCCGCGACGCTGGAAGGTTGCGGGCGCGATTTCGACGTCGTGATCAATGCCTCGGCAAGCAGCCTGCAAGGCGCCTCGGTTCCGGTCTCGCCGGTCGTGCTCGCGCCGGGCGCCCTCGCGCTCGACATGATGTACGGACCGGCGGCGCGGCTCTTTCTCGACTGGGCCATTGAGGCCGGCGCACGCGGGCGCGACGGCCTGGGCATGCTGGTCGAGCAGGCTGCGGCCGCGTTCGAGCTGTGGCGCGGCGTGCGGCCCGAGACCGCACCGGTGCTCGCGGCGTTGCGCGCGCGCATGCAGGCCGCGAGCGCAGCGCCGTGAGAGCGGCCTGGCGCCTGTTCGCACTGCTGCTGCTGTCGGCGCTCGCGCTGCAGCTCTACTTTCTGGCGCGCATCGCGCTGATGACGGTGGTCGACCCGCAGTCGACGACCTTCCAGCGCTCGGAAGCCTGGCGTTTGATCACCGGGAAGCACGCGCTGGCCTGGCGCCAGCAGTGGGTGCCCTACGACCGCATCTCGCCGAACCTGAAGCGCGCGGTGATCGCGTCGGAAGACGCCGGCTTCACCGAGCACAGCGGGGTCGAATGGGATGCGCTGGAGAAAGCTTGGGAGCGCAACCAGAAGGCCGAGGCGCGGGTCGAAAGGATCAACGAGCAGCTCGACAAGCGAATGCAGAAGGCCGCGCCGAGCAAGGCGGCTGTGCCGTCGAAACCGGTCGTGCGCGCGCAGCCCAAGGTCGTCGGCGGCTCGACGATCACGCAGCAGTTGGCCAAGAACCTGTTCCTCGGCGGTGAGCGCAGCCTGCTGCGCAAGGGCCAGGAATTCGTGATCACCTTCATGCTCGAAGGCTTGCTGGGCAAGCAGCGCATCCTCGAGATCTACCTGAACAACGTCGAGTGGGGCGAAGGCGTGTTCGGCGCCGAGGCCGCGGCGCGGCACTACTTTCGCGTCGGCGCGAACGGCCTGGGCGCGCTGCAGGCGGCGCAGCTCGCGGTGATGCTGCCGGCGCCGAAGCGGTTCGAGAAACGGCCCGGCTCGGCGTATGTCGTCGGCCGCGCCGGGACGGTGAGCGCGCGCATGGGCGCGGTCGAACTGCCCTGAACTTGCTGGAGTCGCGAATGAGTTCAGCGTTGACCGAAGAAATCGCCGCCACGGCCGCCCGCCTGGTCGTCGAGGAAGGCATGGAGTACGGCCCGGCGAAGCGCCGCGCCGCGCGCGTGCGCGGCCGCGCGAGCACGCGCGCGGCCGAGTTGCCGGGCAATGATCTGGTCGAAGACGAGGTGCGCAACTACCTGGCGATCTTCTGCGCCGACACCCAGCCTGCAGAACTCGCCGAGTTGCGCGCGATCGCTGCGATCTGGATGGAGCGACTCGCCGAGTTCCGGCCGCACCTGACAGGCGCGGTCTGGCGCGGCACTGCAACGCGGCTCAACAACATCCACCTCGAGCTCTTCTGCGACGACTCGAAGGCCGCCGAACTCGCGCTGATCGACCGCCGGGTCGACTAAGACGTCGGCAGTCGCACGGGTCCGCGCGGCGAGCAGGTCGACGTGCTCAGCGTCGCGCACACCAGCGCGGTGCTGGGCGAGCGCGTCACGGTGCACCTGAGCGTGCTCGACCACGACGACCTGCGCGGCGGGCTGAAGCCGGATGCGGGTGGCCGATCGCAACGCGGCGATCTGGCGGCGTTGCGCAGATTGGTCGCCGGCGCATGAACCGGCGCGCCGCGCTGATGGGCGGCGTGGCCGCGGTCGCGGCGGCCGCCGGTGCGGGCGTGTCGCTGTGGCGAACGCGCGAAGCGGCGCCGGCCACGTCGAACGCGGCACTCTGGGCGCTTCGCTTCGAGCAGCCCGGCGGTGGTCAACTCGCGCTCGGCGCTTTGCGTGGCCGCCCGTTGCTGCTCAATTTCTGGGCCACCTGGTGCCCGCCCTGCGTCACCGAGTTGCCGCTGCTCGACCGGTTTCAGCGCGAGCAACCGGCCACGGGCTGGCAGGTGGTCGGCTTGGCAGTGGACAATCTCGCGCCTGTCACGGCATTCTTGGCCAAGCGGCCGGTCGGCTTCGCGATCGGGCTGGCCGGTATGGACGGCATCGAACTTGCGCGAACGCTGGGCAACGCAGGCGGCGCGCTGCCGTTCACGGCGGTATTCGATCGCGCCGGACAGCTGGTGCAACGCAAGCTCGGCGTGATCGAGCCGGCGGACCTGAAACGCTGGGTCGAGTCGATGACGTAAGCAGGAATCCGAGCTTTTTTCCCAATTCCGACAACGCGGATTTAGTTCTTGTCAACAGCAGGCAATTTCGATCAAGTGACGTAAAGTATTCGTCTCTGTTGTTGCAGAAGTGCGAGCCATCGGGCCCCGCACACCGACCGAAACAAACTTCGCGGCCCCAAGAAATCGCCATCGTCTTGAACAGATCACGACGCCGGGCGACACGATCGATGCAGAAGACGCACCGCCCGCAATTGGGCAGCAGCGACTGCCTCATATCCCTCGCCCATCCGCCCGCAGCCCTCGCGCGGCGGCTCACCGACAGGACTTGAACACGCCATGGACCTTCGCAAGTTGAAGACGCTGATCGACCTCGTCTCCGAATCGAACATCTCCGAACTCGAAATCACCGAGGCCGACGGCAAGGTGCGCATTGTCAAGGCCGACCCAGCTGGCGCCGCGCCCTTGCACTATGCGCCCGCCCCGTCGCTGGTTCAGCCCGTGGCGCCGACGGCGCCCGAACCGGCGGCACCTCCTGTTGAAACCGGCCACCCGGTCAAGTCACCGATGGTCGGCACCTTCTACCGCTCGGCGAATCCGGGCTCAAAGCCGTTTGCCGAGGTCGGCGATTCGATCAAGGAGGGCGATCCGATCTGCATCATCGAGGCGATGAAGATCATGAACGAGATCGAGGCCGACAAGTCGGGCACGGTGACGCGCATCCTGTGTGAGAACGGCCAAGCGGTGGAGTTTGGGCAACCCTTGTTCATCATCGAATAAGGCGCCGCTCCCATGTTCAAGAAGATTCTGATTGCGAACCGCGGGGAAATCGCCCTGCGCGTGCAGCGCGCATGTCGCGAACTCGGCATCAAGTCGGTCGTCGTCTATTCCGAGGCCGACCGCGACGCCAAGTACGTGAAGCTGGCCGACGAGGCCGTGTGCATCGGGCCGGCGGCTTCTGCGCAAAGCTACCTCAACATGCCGGCGATCATCTCGACCGCCGAGGTGACCGACGCCGAGGCGATCCACCCGGGCTACGGCTTTCTGTCGGAAAACGCCGACTTCGCCGAGCGCGTCGAG
>JANXVK010000524.1 GCA_025351675.1 Rhizobacter sp. | reverse complement strand
TCTGGATCATCTGGGCCGGTGGCGGCGGCAACCCGTTCAAGATCGCCGACCTCGACCTCAAGCGCTACGGCATCGAGATCGTGACCGGCGGCAACATCATGCCGGCGATGGTTGCGTACAAGCAGTTCCCGGGCATGGAAGGTGCGCTGTACTACTACTACGACATCCCGAAAAACCCGGTCAACAACTGGCTGGTGGCCAACCACTACAAGCAGATCAAGGCACCGCCGGACTTCTTCACAGCGGGTGGCATGAGCGCGGCGATCGCGATCGTCGAGGCGCTGAAGAAAACCGGCGGCGATGCCAGCACCGACAAGCTGATCGCCACGATGGAAGGCATGAGCTTCGAGTCGCCCAAGGGCAAGATGACCTTCCGCAAGGAAGACCACCAGGCGATGCAGAGCATGTACCACTTCAAGATCAAGGTCGACCCGGCGTTCGCCTGGGGCGTGCCTGAGCTGGTCCACGAGATCAAGCCGGAAGAGTTGAACATTCCGATCCGGAACAAGCGCTGAAGGCGCTTGTTCCGGCGAGCCGGTAAATCACCGCTCCCCCGGGCCCCCTCCGAGAGGGGGTTCCAGTCAGATGTTTGACGACGCGGCCATGCTCGAAACCAAGAACCTCACCATCCGCTTCGGTGGCCATGTGGCCGTTGATCACGTCAGTTGCGCCTTCAAGCCGGGCACGCTGACGGCCATCGTGGGCCCCAACGGCGCCGGCAAGACGACCTACTTCAACCTGATTTCGGGGCAACTTCGTGCGAGCGAAGGTTCGGTCACGCTGAACGGCACCGACATCACCAACGAAGCCGCGTCGGCACGCACCCACCGCGGCCTGGGCCGGGCATTTCAGCTGACGCAGTTGTTTCCGAATCTGTCGGTGATCGAGAACGTGCGGCTCGCGGTGCAGTCGCGCCGCAAGCAGGGCCTGAACCTGTGGTCGGTGTGGCTCGATCAACGCGCCACGCTGGACCGCGCGATGGAACTCGTGACTCTTGTTGCACTCGCCGACCGCGCCGATGCACATGCCAGCAGCCTGCCGCACGGCGACCAGCGCAAGCTCGAAGTGGCGATGCTGATGGCGCTGGAACCCAGCGTCTACATGTTCGACGAACCCACCGCCGGCATGAGCGTCGACGACGTGCCGGTGATCCTCGACCTGATCCGCTCGCTGAAGCAGGAGCGCGACAAAACCATCTTGCTGGTCGAACACAAGATGGACGTGGTGCGCGAGCTGGCCGACCGCATCATCGTGCTGCACAACGGGCAGCTCGTGGCCGACGGCGAGCCGGCCGCGGTGATCGCGTCGCCAGTCGTGCAGAGCGCCTACCTCGGGATTTCGCCCGAGCCAAGCGCTGCGCTTGATGTCACGACCACCGCCATCCCGACCTTCCCCCATCAAGGGGGAAGGAGCTGACATGTCAAACGAATTGCTCTCGCTGCAAGGCGTGCACACGCACATCGGCTCGTACCACATCCTGCACGGCGTCGACCTCGAGGTGCCGGCAGGCCAGGTCACGATGCTGCTCGGCCGCAACGGCGCCGGCAAGACGACGACGCTGCGGACCATCATGGGTTTGTGGGCGGCCTCCAAAGGCTCGGTGCGCTTCGACGGCCGGTCGATCGGCGGCCCCGGAGGCCAGAGCCAGACGCCCGATATCGCGCAGCTCGGCATCGCCTACGTGCCCGAGAACATGGGCATCTTCAGCGACCTCACGGTGCGCGAGAACCTGCTGCTGGCCGCGCGCAAGGCGCGCAGCGTCGAGCAGATGGACACGGTGCGGCTCGAGTGGCTGTTCGGCCTGTTCCCGGCGCTGATGAAGTTCTGGCTCTATCCCGCAGGCAAGTTGTCGGGCGGGCAAAAGCAGATGCTTGCCATTGCGCGTGCGATGGTCGAAGAGCAGCGCCTGCTGCTGATCGACGAACCGAGCAAGGGCCTGGCGCCGGCGATCGTGCAGAACCTGATCGCGGCCTTGCGCGAACTCAAGAGCACGAAGACGACGGTGCTGCTGGTCGAGCAGAACTTCGCCGTGGCGCGCGCGCTCGGCGACTTCGTCGCGGTGATGGACGACGGCCGCGTCGTGCACAGCGGCGCGATGGCCGAGCTCGCCGAAGACGAATCGCTGCAGCACCGTTTCCTCGGGCTGTCGCTGGGGGCGCATCAATGA
>JANXVK010000499.1 GCA_025351675.1 Rhizobacter sp. | reverse complement strand
CGGGTACACCGATCGATCCCCCGCGGGGATGCGGGCCGGCCGAGGGCCACGAGTGGGCCTCTTCGTGGCCCACATGGCGGCCCGGCACTCGGCCCGCTCAGGTCGGCTTCGGGGCCGTCAGCATGCGCTCGACGTAGCGCGCGATCAGGTCGATCTCCAGGTTCACCTGAGCGCCGGATTTCAGCGTGCCGAGCGTCGTGCTCTGCAGCGTGTGCGGGATCAGGTTGATGCTGAGCTCGCAGCCTTGGTCGGGGCCCACTTGGCCGAAGCCGCTCTGTTCGAACGCAGGGTTCGGGTCGATCACGCGGTTCACGGTCAGGCTCACGCCGTTCACGGTGATCGATCCCTTGTAGGCGATGAAGCGAGCGAGTTCGCGCGGCGCGCGCACGCGCAGCTCCCACGACTCGCCGACCTGCTGGAACAGCGTCACGCGGCCGATGCCGTCGACATGGCCGCTGACCATGTGGCCGCCGAGGCGGTCGTTGGCGCGCAGCGCTTTCTCGAGGTTGACCGGGCCGGGTTCGGCCAAGCTGGCGGTCTTGTCGAGGCTTTCATGCGAGATGTCGATCTTGAAGCGGTTTGCGGCCGCATCGAAGGTCGTGACGGTCATGCACGCGCCGTTCAGCGCGATGCTGTCGCCGAGTTGCACGTCGTCGAGGTAGCCCGGCGGCACCTCGATCGTCAGCTGCTTGCCGTGGGATGCGCCGCTGCCGAGCGCGCGCGACTCAGTGATGCGGCCGAGGCCGGTGATGATGCCGGTAAACATCGGGGGATTATCTCAAGCGAGCGCCGGGCCGTCCCAAGCCGCTTGAGTTCCCCTCGGGGGGACTGGGCCGAAGGCTCGCAGGGGCGGTCATGAAGGGCGGGCGATGATGCGCAGGTCGTCGCCGATCGGGGTGACGCTGACGAAGCGCAGCGCGAGGCTGTCCTGCAGTTGCTCGAGCGGGCCGAACGCCGCGAGCTCGCGGCCGAGGCCGAGCAGCTTCGGCGCCATGTAGATCAGGAACTCGTCGACCAGGCCTTCGCGCACGAACGAACCGTTCAGCTTGTGGCCAGCCTCGACATGCAGCTCGTTGATGCCGCGTGCCGCGAGGTCGGCGAGCATCGCGGCCAGATCGACTTTGCCGCTCGGCCCGGGCACGAGCGCGATCTGCGCACCGCGGGCTTCGAGCGCCGCGCAGCGCGAGTCGTCGGGCGCGGCGGCGTAGATCAGCGCGCGGCCCGGCGCATCGAGGATGCGCGATGCGGGCGGCGTGTCGAGGCGCGAATCGACGACCACGCGCAGCGGTTGCAACACCGTCTCGACGAGGCGCACATCGAGCCGCGGGTTGTCGTCGAGCACGGTGCCGACGCCGGTCAGCACCGCACCCGCACGCTTGCGGTACCCGTGGCCATCGGCGCGCGCCGCCGGGCCGGTGATCCATTGACTCACCCCGTTGTTCAGCGCAGTGCGCCCGTCGAGCGAGACCGCCGCCTTCAGCCGCACCCCCGGCCGCCCGCGCTGCACACGGGAGAAGAAGCCGATGTTGAGCTCCCGGGCCTCGTCGGCGAGCTCGCCTTCGATCACCTCGATGCCGGCCGCACGCAGCCGCGCTGCGCCTTGGCCGGCGACGAGCGGGAACGGGTCTTCCATCGCCATCACGACGCGCGCGATGCCGGCTTCGATCAGCGCGTCGCAGCACGGCGCCGTGCGGCCGTGGTGCGCACACGGCTCGAGCGTCACGTGCGCGGTCGCGCCGCGCGCGCTTTCGCCGTGCGCGAGCGCGTCGCGCACGGCCATCACCTCGGCGTGCGGCCCGCCGGCCTGCTGCGTGTGGCCGCGGCCGATCACGCGGCCATCGGGCGCGACCAGCACGCAGCCGACGCGCGGGTTCGGGTCGGTCAGGCCGATGGCCGATCGCGCCAGACTCATCGCCTCGTGCATCGGCGTGGGAAAGTGTTCGCTCATCAAGGTACCTCGGTGCTTTGCACGCCGGTGTTCGCCAAAGGCCACGAAGTGGTCTCTTCGTGGCCCATGGCGGCCCTGCGGGCTCATGGCTGGTGCTGGGCGGTGCTCAGATCGACGTAGACATCGCCATTGTTGCCTGTGACTTGCGTGGCGCGGCCGGCGGGGCATGCCAGGTTGCCGCCAACCACGAGAAAGTTCTGGTTCGCCAGGCTCGCATCGACATCCGCGTAGCTGGTCGGGTGCTCGATGTTCGCGTCGATCGCGCCGCTCGAATCGAGGTCGCTGGTGTAGCGGCACACGCGGTGGTCGGCGGCGCTGGTGCCGATGGTCCAGCCGCTCGGCACCAGGTTCACCCGCCCCGACCAGAGGCCGCCGGCCGCCGGATAGACCGCGCAGTGCCAGGCCACGAAGCGGTCGTCGCCTGCCGTTGTCACGGGCTCGACGCTGCATATTGGCGCGACCGGATAGCTCCCGTTCATCGCCATCGCGATCGAGAACGCCGGCGGTGCGTCATTGCCTTGGGCCGCGTCGGGCGGCGAGGCCGACGAGAAGCGCACGACGCCGCTGAGCAGGTGGCCGACGTTCGCGTCGCAGCTGCCCAGGTTGGCGGCGCTCAGCCCGCTGGTCGGCGTGGTCGGTGCGACGGCCGTGCAGCGCCCTGTCAGCAAGCCGTTGGCGTTGTCGAAGACGAGCGCAACCGTGCCGCTGCCGACCGGCTTGAACGCGCTGCGGCCATCGCCGAGGTCTTTTGCGACCAGCGGAATCTGCGCCGCGCGGCCGAACGGCGGGTTCGCGGGCGCGGCGCTGCGTGCCAGCCCGAGTGCGCCGCTGTGGGTCGGCGCGATGCCGGCGATCACCGACGCGAGTGCGATCTGCTGCGGGTTGCCGGCGCGGTCGGTCCAGTCGACCGTGACCCGCAGGTTCTTCGCCCGCAAGGCGCCGACGGTGTCGATCTGGCGCGTGACAAGGTAGGCGGTGTTCGTCGCGTAGCCGCTCGCGGCGTCGACCGTGCGCGCTGTGCTCGCGATCGCGTCGAACGACGGCCCGCCCGAGGTCGCGGCGAGCACCGCGAAGGCACGCAGCGCTTCGATGTCCTGCTGTGCCAACCGCACCGCCTCGGAGCGCTGGCGCGCGATCTCGGCGTTCAGTCGCAGGTGCGTCTGCAGGCGCGCGATCGCGAGCATGCCGAGCGCAAGGATGAGGAAGGCGATCAGCGCCTCGATCAGCGTGATGCCGTTCTGGTGGCGGGATGATGATGTGTACATGGGCCGTGTCCTCTCAAGGAAATGTGGCTCTGCCGCGTCGCTTGGCCCCTGCGGGCGGGAATGTCGAAGACATTTCCTGCGGGGCTTAAAAGTCGCGCCAGCTGCCGTTGACGCGGGCGAAGCTGCCACTGGTGTGCCTGAGCGTGTCGAGCACGAGCGGGTCGTAGACCAGTTCGGGCGCGCCGTTGCCTTGGTAGCCGCCTTCCGAGATCAGCGCGCCGCGCACGAACGCCGCGCCGGCGGTGCTGTTCCAGCGCAACGAGGCCGCGTACAGCAGGCCGTTCAAGCCGACCGCGCCATCGAACTGCGCCGTGCCGGTGACGACGATCGCGACCGGGCGCTGCGGGCTGCCGAGCGTGACCGGTCCGGCCAGCACCAAGTCGCCGTCGACGTGGATCAGTGCCGCGTCGGCCGCCGCGGCGATCGCCTCGCCCAGCAGCGTGGCGCAGTCGCTGGTGCAACTGAGGCGGGTCACGGCCGGCTGCGCCTGCCATGCGGCCCTGTCGACGCCGAAGTACGACGCGAAGAAGCGGTCGGCGGGCAGGGCGGCGAGCGCGGCGTCGTGGGCGACGAGCAGGCCGGTTGTCGGTGCGCCGGCCGGTGGTGTCAGGCGGGCCAGCGCGGCGTCGATCACGCCGCCGGCGTGCACCGCGATGCCGGTCGAAGGGTCGGCGTTGTGCAGGCCGAGGGCGGCGCTGCCGGCGTCGAAGCCGGCGCGGGTCGTGACGGTCGCGGCCGGCGCCGTGCGCAGCCCGGCGACGAGCCCGAGCGTGACTTCGATGCGCGCGCTCGCATCCGCCCGGCCGGTCGAACCGGTGAGGCAGGCGCCGGCCAGGCTGGTGCAGCCGTTCGCGACGAGCCGCACGACGCCGGGCTTGACGGCCGGCGCGAACTGCACCGTGAACGCGGCCGCAGGCGTCGCACTCGTCGGCGCCGGCAGGTTCGGCAGCCGCTGCGCCGGGCAACTGCACGACCAGCCGTCGCCGGCGCGGGTGCAACTTGCCTGCAGTGGTGTTGGCGCGCCGGCGTGGGTCCAGGTCGTCGGCGTCGCCACGCCGGTGTTCGCCGCGATCAACAGGTGACGGCTGCGGAACGAGGTCGCGGCGGGGTCGGCGCTCGGCCGGCAATCGGCGCCAATGCGCTGGTTCGCGTTGAGCTGCGCCAGCGCCCACTCGATGCCGGCTTCGGCGGCCTCGAACGCTTGGGTCGACCGGTACTGGTTGGCCGAGCTGCGCTGCTCGAACAGCAGATTGCGGTTCGCGAACGTCGCGACCAACCCCATCGCGAACAGCAGCACCAGCACGACGATCAGCGCCGCAGCGCCGTGCTGGCGCCGGGTGGATGAGTGGAGGATCTGCATGGCGTGTTCCTCAGGCGGCGCAGGCGCCGATGACCGCGTCGTTGCGCAGGCGCACCGCGCTGCGCACGCTGCGCGTCACGGCCGCATCGGCGACGAGCCGGCCGGTGATTTCCAGCGCGAGGCTGCGCACCTGCTGGCGCGGCGGGCACGCTGCGGCGCCGGTCGCGCAAGGCTTGGCGCAGAAGGCCTCGAGGCTGAGTTCCCGCACCGTCGGCGTCACGCTGAACTGCGTGATCGTCAACGTGCCGGTGTCGGTCAGCGCCTGCCAGTTGGCGGCGCCGAGCTGGAGTTCGATCGCGCCGTTGCGCAGCCGGAAGCCGAACTGCTCGTTGCTGTCGACGACACCGTTCTCGATCGCGTCCCGCGAGTAGCGAAAGCTCGCGGCGTCGGAGGCGGCCGCGGCCGGGGCCAGCGCCGCATACGGGTTCGCGGCGACGCTGCTCGCGCCGGCCAGCCACACGCCATCGACCGCAGCGCTCCAGTAGCCGGCGCGGCGCAGATCGCGCGAGACCAGGTCGGCGGCGGTGCGCAGGTCCTGCATCAGGCGCGCCTCGAGCAGCAGCGCGCGGCTCTCGCGCAGGTGGCCGGCGAGCAGCGTGGCAGCGGCCGCGGCGATGAACAGCGCGATGGCCACACCGACCAGCAGCTCGACGAGCGACAGACCGCGCTGGGCAGGTTGCGGCGTCATCACAGCGCCCAGCAGGTGCGGTTCGCGGCGGCCGGGTTCGCGACCGTCGCGTCGGCGCCGGAGGCGTAGACCAGGTTCATGCCGCTCGACCTGAGCTTCATGTGGCGGCAGGCCACGTCGCGCGCCTGCAGGCCGGTCGCGGTGGCGAGCAGCTCGAAGCCGGTGGCGTCGCTGGCGGTGATCTGCAGCGTGTAGTGCCTCGCGGTGGAGGTCGTCGGCATGCCGATCTCGGCGAGACTTCCGTAGGCCAAGGCGATGCTCCGGAAGCGTTCCTGCGCTGCCTGGACCGCCATCGTCGCGACCAGCGCGTCGGAGCGACGCGCCCGCTGCAGCTGGCCTTCGAAGCTCGGCAGCGCGACGGTCGAGAGGATGCCTGTCACGGCCACGCCGATCATCAGTTCGATCAGTGTGAAGCCGCGTTGGCGGCGCGAGGCGGACGGGTGGGTCAGAACGGTCATGATGGTTCTCC
>JANXVK010000408.1 GCA_025351675.1 Rhizobacter sp. | reverse complement strand
GTCGGCGGCCGGCAGCGTCTGACCTGCGGCCAGGCGCTCTTTGCCGTCCTGGTCGACGATCGGGCCGACGAAGACCTGCATCTTGCCGGAGGCGATGTCACGTTCGAGTGTTGCCACGCGGGCCTTCGTGTCGGCCGGAATGGCCTGGTTCAGCGGTGCCATGCGGATCATTCCCTCTTTCAGGCCGCCGAGCGCGCTGTCGGATTTCCAGCGACCGGCGAGCACGTCTTCGACCACCTTGATGTAGTACGGACCCCAGGTCTGCATCACCGAGGTCAGGTTGGTCTTGGGGCCGAACTTGGACATGTCGGAGTAGTAACCCAGCGTGTAGGCGCCTTTCTCTTCGCCGGTGTTGACGATCGCGACACCCGAGGTGTGGTACGCCAGCGTGTCGGCCCCGAGTTTGAGCAGCGCGTTGGCGGCGTCGCGCTCCTTGCCCGGGTCGTACCACGAGTTGACCCAGATGAGTTTCACCTGCGCCTGCGGCTGGACGCTGCGCAGCCCGAGCGTGAACGCGTTCAGACCCTGCAGCACTTCGGGGATCGGAAACGGACCGACGTAGCCGATCACGCCCGACTTGCTCATGGTGCCGGCGATCACGCCCTCGATGTAGCGGCCTTCGTAGTAGCGTGCGTTGTAGACCCCGACGTTGGCGGCGGTCTTGTAGCCGCTGCCGTTCATGAAAATCACGTTCGGTGCAGTGCGCGCCACCTTGAGCGTCGGCTCCATGAAGCCGAACGAGGGCGTGAAGACGAGCTTGCAGCCTTCCTGCACGAAATTGCGGATCACGCGCTCGGCGTCGGGGCCTTCGGCGATGTTCTCAACGTACTTGGTGGTGATCTTGTCGCCCATCGCGGCCACGAGTTCCTTGCGCGCGAGCTCGTGCTGGTAGGTCCAGCCGCTCTCGCCGATCGGGTTCGAGTACAAGAAGCAGACCTTCAGCGGGTCTGCGGCTTGTGCGGCCGTCGTCAAACCGAGCGCGGCAGCGAGGGCGGTGACGAGGCTTGCGAGAGCGTGGCGGGTCGATGATTGATGCGACATGGTGAGTCTCCGTGTGTTTTTAGGTGATCAGTGAACGAGCGAGCGGTGAACGGTCAGGCGTCGGCGCGGAACGGCACGCCGAGTGAGACCGGAGAGTGCAGCCTGACCGAGGCCGCGTTGCGGGAAATCAGCACCAGCACCACGATCGTGGCGACGTAGGGCAAGGCTGACAGGAACTGCGCAGGCACCTCGAGCTTCAATCCCAGGCCCTGCACGAACAGCTGCGAAATCATCACGCCGCCGAACAGGTAGGCGCCCAGCACCACCCGGATCGGCCGCCAGGTCGCGAACACCACCAGCGCGAGTGCGATCCAGCCGCGTCCGGCCACCATGCCTTGCGACCAGAGCGGCGTGTAGTAGACCGAGAGGAACGCGCCGCCGATGCCGGCCATCGCCCCACCGAACGCGACCGCAACGTAGCGGATCGGGATCACCGCGTAGCCCACCGCGTGCGCCGACGAGGGCGACTCACCGACCGCACGCAGCACGAGCCCGGCGCGGCTTCGGTAGAGGAACCATGCGACGGCGGCCACCAGCGCCCATGAGAAGTAGACCAACGATTGCTGGTTGAACAGCACCGGCCCGAGCAAGGGAATGTCGGCCAGCAGCGGAATGCGGATCGGCGTCACCATCGGCATCGCTGCCGACTCGTAGGCCTTGCCGATGAAGGCCGACAAACCGATGCCGAAGATCGACAGCGCCAGCCCCGCGGCGACCTGGTTGGCGAGCATCGTCAGGGTCAGGTAACCGAACACCAGCGACATCGCAACACCCGCCGACATGCCGGCGGCGACCGCGAGCGGTGCGCTGCCGGTGGCTTGGTTGACGATGAATGCGGTGAGCGCGCCCATCGCCATCATCCCCTCGGCGCCGAGGTTCAGCACGCCCGAACGTTCGGTGACGAGTTCGCCGAGCGCGACGATGATCAGCGGGGTGCCCGCGACCAGCGTGGCGCCTAAGATCGAAGCGATCAGCGTGGCATCCATGCGCGCCTCCCGAAATTCGGCGTCGCCCAGCGCAGCCGGTAGGTGATGAAAAGGTCGGACGCGAGCAGGAAAAACAGCAGCATGCCCTGGAACACGTTCGAGATCGACGCCGGCAGGTTCAGGTGCTGCTGCGCCTGCTCGCCGCCGAGGTAGAGCAGCGCCATCAGCAGGCTCGCGAAGAAGATGCCCAGCGGGTGCAGCCGGCCGACGAACGCGACGATGATCGCGGCGAAGCCGTAGCCGGTCGAGATCTGGGCCGTCAACTGGCCCATCGGCCCGGCGACTTCGCTCATGCCCGCGAGACCCGCCATCGTGCCGCCAGCCAGCAAGCCGGCCCAGACCGTGCGCGCAGCCGAGAAGCCGGCATAGCGCGCCGCGTGCTCGGTCTGGCCTGCGACCTGCATCTGGAAACCGTGGAAGCTGCGCTGCATGAAGACGTAGGCACCGAGCAGTGTCGCCAGTGCCAGCATGAACGCCGCGTTCAGCCGCGTGCCCTCGACCAGCACGGGAAACAGCGCGGCGTCAGCGAACAGCCGTGTCTGCGGGAAGTTGAAGCCCTGCGGGTCCTTCCACGGCCCGTAGACCAGCCATGAGGCGACGAACTGCGCGATGTAGACGAGCATCAGCGACACCAGAATCTCGTTGGTCCGAAAGCGCGTGCGCAGGAACGCCGGGATCGCTGCCCAAAGCCCGCCGCCGATCGCGCCGGCGAGCGCCAGCACCGGCAGTGCCCACCAGCGGCTCGCCGATTCGGGCAACTGCAGCGCGACGCCGCTGGCGAAGACCGCGCCGAGGATGAACTGGCCCTCGGCGCCGATGTTCCACACATTGGCCCGGTAGCCGATCGCGAGGCCGACGCCGATCAGCATCAGCGGCGTGGCCTTGAGCAGCAGCTCGGACACGCCGTACAGATCGTGGACCGGGTTGATGAAGAAGATGGTGAATGCGGACAGCGGGTTCTTGCCGAGCAGCGCGAACACCGCGAGGCCGCCGATGATCGTCAGCGTCACCGCGATCAGCGGCGAGAGAACGCGCATTCGCGCAGACGCCTCGGCGCGCCGTTCAAGCCTGGGCCACATGGGACGCCTCCTCGTTGACTCGCGCATCGGCCGCAAGCTTGGCGGACGCGGCTTCGGAGGAGCCCGGCCACAGGCCGCTCATCCAGACGCCGATCTTCTCGACGCTGATGTCGCGCGCCGCCACCGTGGGCGACAGGCGGCCCCCGGCGATCACGGCGAGCCGGTCGCAGACCTCGAACAGTTCGTCAAGCTCTTCAGAGATCACCAGCACCGCGGTGCCGCGGTCGCGCAGGTCGATCAGCGCCTGGCGGATGAACGCCGCCGCGCCCACGTCCACGCCCCAGGTCGGCTGCGCGACGATCAACAGTTTGGGCGCCTGCATGATCTCGCGCCCGACGATGAACTTCTGCAGATTGCCGCCGGACAGCGACTGCGCCGGTGCCTCGGTTCCGCTGCACTTGACGGTGTACTCCGTGATGCAGCGCTCGGCGAAGGCGCGCACAACGGCCGTGCGCACGATGCCGTGACGCACCATCCCCTGGCCGTGGGCCGTCAGCAGCGCGTTCGAGGCCAGCGTCATCTGCGGCACGGCACCGCGGCCCAGCCGCTCCTCGGGCACGAAGCCCAAGCCCAGGCACCGCCGCTCGGCCGGACCCAAACGGCCCGCATCGACACCGCAGACGCGCACCGTCGCGGCCGCGGCGGTCGACAACTCGCCCGACAGCGCCCACAGCAGCTCCTGCTGCCCGTTGCCCGAGACACCGGCGATGCCGACGATCTCGCCGGCGCGCACCTCCAGCGCGATGTCCTTCAGGTCGACACCGAACGGGTCGCGCGCCGGCTGCGTCAGGCCGGCGAGTTGCAAACGAAACTCGCCCGTCGATGCCGAGGCGATGCGTTCGCACACCGGCAGGTCCTTGCCGATCATCAGCCGCGCCATCGAGCCCGGCGTCTCGTCCTGCGGGCGGCAGTGGCCGGTGACGCGGCCGTTGCGCAGCACCGTGGCGGTGTGGCACAGCGCCTTGATCTCGTCGAGCTTGTGGCTGATGTAGAGAATGCTGCAGCCCTCGGCGGCGAGCTGGCGCAGAGTCTCGAACAACCTCTTCACCGCCTGCGGCGTGAGCACCGAGGTCGGCTCGTCCATGATCAGCAGGCGCGGGTTCTGCAGCAGGCAGCGGATGATCTCGACACGCTGACGCTCACCGACCGAAAGGGCATGCACCAGTCGCCGTGGGTCGGTGGGCAATCCGTAGCGGCGCGAGACGGCGTCGATGCGGCTCGCCAGGTCGTCGAGATCGGGGCGCCCCGGCAGCGCGAGCGCGACGTTCTCGACCACCGTCAGCGTCTCGAACAGCGCGAAGTGCTGGAACACCATGCCGATGCCCAGGCTGCGCGCCTGGCGCGGGCAGGCCACTTCGACCCGCTTGCCGCACCAGCGCATCTCGCCGG
>JANXVK010000470.1 GCA_025351675.1 Rhizobacter sp. | reverse complement strand
CTTCGTGGTCACCGCCGCCGACCGCCTTCGGTCCGGTCTGGAGTGTGCTGTACGTGATGATGTGCACCGCCGCGTGGCTGACGGTGCGCCGGCTCGGCCTGCCGGGCTTGCGGCCGGCGCTGCGGCTCTACATCGCCCAGTTGGTGCTGAACGCGCTCTGGACTTGGCTCTTCTTCCATTGGCACAACGGCGCGGCTGCGCTCGCCGAGGTGTTGCTGCTGCTGGCCATGGTCGCGCTCACCGCGCGCAGCTTCTGGCAGGCCAGACCGCTTGCGGGCGCGCTGATGCTGCCTTATCTCGTGTGGGTCGGGTTCGCGTCGGCGCTGACCTTCGCACTGTGGCGCCTCAACCCCGGCATGCTCTGAAGCTCACTTCGGGGCCACCGCATCGCCGGCCGGCCAGCGCGTATCGCCGATGCGCTCGAGCCGCATCTCGAAAAAACGCGCCGCCGGCTGGCCCGCCACGATGCGGTCGCCGACCTCGTAGAAATTGTTGCCCTTCACGACCGCGGTGTAGCGGATCGTCATCTGCGGCCCGGCCGGAATCTCCCAGACGTAGCCGTCGGCGGTGGGCGTGATCACGAAGTCGCCAGCCATGCCCTGCGCATGCGAGTGAAAGCGGTAGGCCTTCGCGTTGACGTCGAAAGAGATCGTCGCGAAGGCGTTGAAGCCCGACCGGCCGTCGGCCTCGTAGCCCTTGCCTTCGATGACCTTGATCGAGCCGTCGAGCATCGGCCCGATGCGCTCGGTCTGCGTGATCTCGTGCTTCGCGCCGGAAGGCAGCAGCGTCCAGGCCGGCCCGCGCCAGACGCCGTCCATGAAGGCGAACGATTTCATCGCTTCGCGTTGCGCAGCGATAAGCGCGGCGGGGTCGGGGCGGCCTTGGGCGCCGGCAGCCGATGCGATGCCGAGCGCGAGCACGGCGACAAGCGTGTGACGACGAGACTGAATCATTCGATATCTCCCGTGCAAGACCCGCGCATGATGCCACCGCCGCGAGCCTGATACCCTCCTCCGATGCCTCTTGAACCCGTGGCGCGCGAGCGCCCTTCTCCTGTGCGGATGAGTCCGGGGGTGATCGTGTTGACGATCACGCTGCTGCTCGCGCTGCAACCGATCACCACCGACCTGTACCTGCCGAGCCTGCCGACGCTGCAACGCGAGCTCGGCGCGAGCCTCGGCGCGACGCAGATGACGCTGTCGGCGCTGATCATCTGCTTCGGCATCGGGCAACTGGTCTGCGGGCCGCTGTCGGATCGTTTCGGCCGCCGCCCGGTGCTGCTTGGCGGCATGGCGCTGTACACGGTCGCGAGCGTGCTCGCCTCGGCCTCGCAAAGCATCGAGACGCTGATTGGCTGGCGCGCGCTGCAGGGCGCGGCGCTGGCCGCCGCGGTGACTTGCGGCCGTGCCTTGGTTCGCGATCTGTTCATGCCGCACGAAGGCGCGCGCGTGATGTCGCGGGCACTCGGCGGCCTTGGCGTGGTCGGCATGCTGGCGCCGCTGACCGGTGGCTTGCTGGTGCACTTCGTCAGTTGGCACGCGGCCCTGCTCTCCACGGCAGTGTTCGGTGCGGCCACGCTTGCCTTCATTGCCTGCAAGTTTGAAGAGACGCTGCCGCGGCGCAACGCGCATGCGACAGAACCCGCCGAGCTGCTGCGCAACTGGAGCGTGGTGCTCGGGCACCCGACCTTTCGCGCCTGGGCGCTGCTCCTGTGCTGCACCTGGGGCGGCCTGTTCTTCGTGCTCGCGGGCTCGTCGTTCGTGTTCATCAACATGCGCGGTACGTCGCGCATCGGGTACGGGCTGATTCTGGCGAGTTGCTCGCTGGCCTACATCGTCGGCACGCTGATCTGCCGCAAGCTGCTGCTGACCCACGGCCTGCGCGGCTCCGCGAAACGCGGCGCGTGCTTCTCGCTGGGCGGCGGCCTGAGCATGGCCGGGCTGAGCCTCGTCGGTGTCGACACGGTCTGGGCGCTGGTGCTGCCGCAGTTGCTGTACGCGGTCGGCCATGGCGTGCTCCAGCCTTGCGCGCAGGCCGGCGTGGTCGGGCCGTTTCCCGACAAGGCGGGCACCGCGGCTTCGCTGTCGGGCTTCGCGATGATGCTCACCGCGTTCGCGATCGGGCTGTTCCTCGGCCACACGCTCGATCACTCGGCGCTGCCGGTGACCCTCGGCGTCGGTGCGTTCAGCGTCGTGCTGGCTGTGGTCGCGTGGACACTGGTGCAGCGCGATGGCGACCCGGCCGGCGCGTGGCGCGCCCCGGTCATGCCGGAGCCGGCGCGATGAGCGGCCTGCCCTACCTCTGCCTCGCCGGGCCGACCGCCTCGGGCAAGACCGCTGCGGCGCTCGCGATCGCGGCGGCCTGGCGTGACACG
>JANXVK010000439.1 GCA_025351675.1 Rhizobacter sp. | reverse complement strand
CGGGCTCTTCAAGCCTGATGCACTTACCCCGATGTCGCTGTACTTGAAGTGCACGCCGTTGCCGCTCGTGCTGAACAGGGCCGTGATACTGGCTGGATCCTTGAAGTAGTAATACTCCATCGCGGCGACGATCAGGCCTTTTTGGATCCCACTGTTTGCGGTCATTCCGTCGGCCGCGCTCAAGCGTTGAATGTCTGCGGAAAACTTTCCGAGCGCGCCATTTGGCGCAACTACCGGAGCGCCGGACTCGTTGATGCCGACCTCGTTGCGCACCAAACTCACCAAGAGATTGCGCTCCGTGCCCAACGGCGGCGCGCCGTACAGAGAAGCATCGAACATCAGCGGGAGCAAGGCAGTGACTGCTTTGGCAGCCACTTCAAACTCCGGCTTGAGCATGACGGCCGCGAGCAGATCGATGCTGTGCTTGTCGGTTCCAGCGAGGTCAGGCGAGGCGCCGACGAGGTATGGCGTCCGGCTTGCTTCTATTCGCTGGATGCTGGAGGGAATGCTCTCGAGCACCTCGCCGGCGACCGCATAGCTTTGCACCCTCGCCTCGCGCGTCGCGAAGTCACGCGAATACGAGTACGTGTCGAACAGTGGATCATGAAATCCGAGTGCGGCAAGCCTGTCACGCACGCCGGCGATCGCTTTGTATCCAACCAGGCTGTCAGCCGAAGCCTCGAACGGTGCCGGATCAAAGACTATCGCCGGGCGGTCGAACCAAACGGCCATCAGCCCTGCAAGCCCGCCGCCCAACGAGTGGCCCGTGAAACTGATGTTCGCCCCGAAGCGGGCTTGCACGCGTTGATACAGCAGCGCGGCTTCGTAGGCCTGCTCGCCGAACTTCCCGATTGCGAGGGGTACGTTGCCGCTCAGGAAGTCGGTGATCGCACCCGCCTTGCTCCCACCGAACTCAGTTCCTGCATAGGAGATGACGATCTCGCCAGCAGGTCCTTGAAACACCTGCCCGCTGAAGCCGTTGCCGCCAAATGTGGCGTTCGAGCCCGAATGGGAGACGTCGAACTCGCTAAGGGCGCGCCATCCGCTGGGAATTGGCGCCTTGTTTTCGTCGAAGGGGCGAACGTCCCAGTAGGCGTCGGCAGCCAGCAGTGCATAAGTCGTCGCTTGGTCCATTCTCTCGCTCCTCTAATTGGGCTGTGCGTGAAGCGGCTTCGCGAGCCGAACGTCTGCAGGATGATTCGGGTGCAAGGCGTTGTATGCCGCCTTAATTTCGAGATCGACGAGTCGGCCATTGAACCGGGAAACCTCTTCAAGAGGATCGTGTTCTCGCAGCAGATTGAATTCCACGAGCTCATTGGGAAATTCGGCAATGGGAATGGGTACGAAGCCGGTGGCGACGAGTTTGGTCGTGCGCCGTCCCTCGCGGGTTTGACTTGGCCCCCAGTCCTGGCCAGAGATCGTCGGGCTGTCGCCGGCACCCCGTGCCTCGATCACGGTGTACCAAGTTCCGGCGCGCTGGTCCAACGACAGTGGGCGCATGCGTCTGAACATCTGAGAGACCCGCCCCAATGGCGATCCGGAGTCGAACGTCATTTCGGTGTCGCGCAATATGGCGCGCTCGTACTCGCTGAAAACATCCAAGCGCTCGTATGTGAACTTCAGGTTGACCACAATGACGCGGCCGTCATGCAACTTGGCCTCTTCATCCCAAGCGAGCTTGAAGAATTTCGAGCGCGAACAGGCGCCGAGCGCGCCAAGCGCGGCGGCGCCGAGAAGTGCGCGCCGTTTCATGCGCCGCCCGTCGAGATCTGGTGTCGCCGGGTAGTGACGTTCATGTGGTGAACCTCATATCAATTCGTTGCTTGTGGGACGAAGCCAGCGCCGCAGTCCAGCGCGTCTTCGTCTGTCGCCACTGCGCGCGAAATCGGCTGACCGCCGATGGGGATGGGATTGCCGCTGCCGTACACCGTACTGGCAGCAAACCGAAAGTAGTTAAGGAACTCACCTTGGTTGTAGTAGTTGGTGACCAGCGCTTGGCGAGGCGCGAAGGCGGGGTTGCCATTGGATTGAGCGAGCCAGAGCGAAAGTCCGACCAGTCTTGATCGACGACACTTAAGCAGCGCCGCTGAGACAGCGGCCACCGACACCGGGCTGGAGACCGTGGCCTCGAACGGCGCTTCCGCAAACGTGGCGGCGGTTCGCTTGAACCAAGCGGACTTGACGGAATCCTCCTGCTGGTCGAAGCGTCCAGAAGGAATCACACTGGCGCGCAGGGTCAGCAGGTAGATGAACCGCGCGGGCGGGGACATCGATTCAACGGCTGAGCAGGAGTGGCCAACCTTCCGGCTCTGTCTATCGAACTCGTTCCCATTCTTCACGTCGCCTCCTCCACGATCTCGATCTTTATAGGCTGGTTGCCCAGCCTGAACACTTCATCCACCTGCAGCCCTTTCGGAACATGGTGCGTGATGAACAGAATCGTCACCTTCCCCTTCAATCGATTCACCGTCAGCGCAAACTGCTCCGACGTGGCCTGATCCAAGTTCGACACGGCCTCGTCGAAGATCAGAATCTTGGGTTTCTTGAGCAGCGCACGCGCGATCGCCAAGCGCTGGCGTTGCCCGCCCGAGAGCCCGATGCCGTGCTCGCCGATCAGGGTCTGGTAACCCTGCGGCAGCTTCTCGATGGTCTCGTGGATCTCCGCCAGCCGGCAGGCTGCGACGACTTCCTCGAAGCCCGCGTGAGGGTGAGCCATGATCAGGTTGTCGTAGACGGTACCGGCGAAGAGAACGGTCTCTTGCGGCACCACGCCGAAGGCGATGCGCAGTTCGTTCGCCGCCAAGTGTCGAATGTCGCGCCCGTCGAGTTGAACTTGGCCGTCGTTCGGCTGGTAGAAGTTCAGCAGCAGCTTGGTCAACGTGCTCTTGCCGCAACCCGACGGACCCGTCAGCACCGTGAGTCGGCCGGGCGCCAACGACAGATTCAGATTCCTGTAAAGGTAGGGGTGCTGCTCCGAGTACCGGAACGACACGTCGACTAAGTCGACGCGGCCCGCACCGCCGCTCGCTGACCTCGATGGGGTGACCGAATAGGGCTCTGCGGGTGCACCCATCAGATCCCCCAGCCGCTGCACGGCCACGTCGGCCTGCTGGAATTCTTGCCACAGCCCCACCAGCCGCAGCAGGGGCTGGCTCATGCGCCCGGCAAACATTTGGAAGGCAACGAGCATGCCGACGGTGAAACCATCGTTGCGCATCACCAGCAACGCGCCCACCACGAGGATGGACAAGGTCATCGTCTGCTCGACACCGTTGGCCACGACGTTGTAGGTGTTGGCGATGCGCTTGGTGGAGAAGCCCGCGCTCAGGTAGGCGGCGAGGTTGTCGCCGTACTTGCGCTCCAGATATGGCTCCATCTGCAGAGACTTCACCGTCGCGATCCCTGACACGTACTCGGTGACGAAAGACTGATTGCGCGCCCCGAGCAGGAACTGCTGATTGAGCTTGGCCCGAAACAGCGGGACCACGGCCACGCTCATGATGGCGATCACGCCCAGCAACCCGAGCGCGATCAACGAGAGCTGCCACGAGTAGAAGAACATGACGGCCAGGAAGATCAGCAGAAACGGCAGGTCCAGCAGCAGGCTCACCGCAGCGCCGGAGACGAACTGGCGAATCGTCTCCACGCCTTGCAGTCGCGCCACCAGCACGCCGGTGGTGCGCTGCTCGAAGAATGGCAACGGCAACCGGAGCAAATGGCGGAAGATCTGGCTGCCGAGCACGGCATCGACGCGGTTGCCGGTGTGCAGCACCAAGTATTGGCGCAACCAGGTCATGCCGCTCGTGAACACCATGAACATGACGAGTGCCACGCCGATGACGATCAGTGTGGATTGCGTCTGGTGGACAACGACCTTGTCGATGATCACCTGCGTGAACAACGGCACCGCCAAGCCGACCAACTGGATCGAGACGGACGCCAGCAACACGTCGCGCCAGATTCGTTTGTGGCGGAGCAACTCGGGGATGAACCAGCGGAAGCCAAACTTAGGTTGCGCCGATGCTGATTCATCGGATACGGCGGACGGGTCGTTTGCTGGTTCGTGAGAGAAGAAGAGCAGCGTCGGCTCGAAGGTGGCTGCTATCTCGTGCGCATCGATGGATTCTGTCGTGTCGCCGCCGGCGCGGATGTACAGAAGCTTCGTGCCGTCGAAATGCAACAGGAGGGCCGGTTGTGCCACATGCACCGTCGGGGCATCCCGACCCGACTCGACGAGATGCAGGTGGGGAGCCCGCCCCGAACGATCGAGCCCAGCGCCGCTGCTCTCGGCGTCGGGCGGTTCGAAGCCTCGATCGCTCGCAACCGCGCGTAGAGACGCAATACACGGGTACGTCAACTCGGACGGATGGACGGAGCTTGCTGACCTTTCGCCCGTCCTGAAACCGAGCGCATGTGCCGCCTCGCGCAAGGTGAGTGAACTATGCGGCGGCGGGAACTGCTGCGATACAAGTTGAGCATCGAACGGTACTCGTGACAACCTGCATAAGCTGCCGAGCAGCCAAAGCCAATCTTCGGAACGAAGCGATGTCAGAGGCGGCATCGGCTGGCTCTAGGGCGCTTCGGACGCGGAAGGCGGCTGACGCAATGCGTGCGCAGCATTGATTCTTGGCGCCGACACGAACGAGCCATTGCTTGCCACGAGCAGCACGCTTCCAGCATGAACACCTCCCCCGCTTTTCGAACGACGATGCAGCTGACGGCCCTTCGACCGGGGCACCGCTTGCGCATATTGTTTCTGGACGTTACTGCGGGCACGCGGGCACGCATATCCCACGAAACACAGGCTACCGGCCGCCGCGATCAAACGCCAGCCAGTGACCGCTTTGGGGAAGGGCTGGTCAAGGGCAGTGCCGTATGACTCACAGCGAGTCGAGTGGACTGCGGATGCCGCGACCGCCGCCACACACGCATCGTGCGCATGTCCACCTCGACGAATCGCCACAAGCCGAGCGAACACGACGAGTCGGCGCTGACCCTGCGCATCGAGGAGATCACCAACACGCACGTGCGCTACGGCGACTGCCGGGTGTGCATGTTCCTGTTGCATCGCCAACACCGTCGAGACAACGTGGCGCGCTTGTACCGGCTGTACGGCGAGGAGACCTGTCGCCGGCTGAAACGGTCGCGGCGGAACAAGTCCGTCACGCGTTGCGCCGCTCGACACCGCACAGGCTCGGGTCGTGCGAGCATTCGGGGCCGCGCGCCCGCGCCCCTTACGCCGAGCACACCCTCGCCCATGGCTTCGATGCGCGCCTCGGGACGGGAGCCAAAATTCGAAATTCCGTACAAATTCCGTACGATCAAGAAATACGCCACTCCACTACTGTCCGGTTAAAAGCTGAACAAATTCAACTGGTTAACGGCGATGGTCATTTCGGGCTCTGCGGCATCGGCCTGCAAGGCGCATGAAAGCTGGGTTTTCTCGAAAACCGATACCGACAAGATCTGTAGACACGTG
>JANXVK010000434.1 GCA_025351675.1 Rhizobacter sp. | reverse complement strand
GCGTGATCCGCGCGTTCAGCTACTTCTCGCACCTGGCCAACATCGCCGAAGACCGCCACCACGTGCGCCGGCGTGACCACCACGAGCGCCAGGGCCACCTGCAGCCGGGTTCGCTCGCGATGGCGCTGGAGCGGCTGGCCGCGGCCGATATTCGCGCCGGTGACATCGCCCAGACGCTGGCCAAGGCCTACATCTCGCCAGTGCTCACCGCCCACCCGACCGAGGTGCAGCGCAAGAGCATCCTCGACGCCGAGCGCACGATCGCCGAGCTGGTCGAACAGCGCGATGCGCTGCACACCGAGCGCGAACGCGCCGACAACGAGGCGCTGTTGCGGGCGCGGGTCACGCAGATCTGGCAGACGCGCATGCTGCGCACCGCGAAGCTGACGGTGGCCGACGAGATCGAGAACGCGCTGAGCTACTACCGCTCGACCTTTCTGCAGCAGATCCCGAAGCTGTACCGCGAGCTCGAGAACGCCCTGCCCGGCCACCCGATCGCGTCGTTCTTCCGCATGGGCAACTGGATCGGCGGCGATCGCGACGGCAACCCGTTCGTCACCGCCGAGACGCTGCAGATGGCCCTCGCGCGGCAGGCCGAGACGGCGCTGCGCTTTTACCTGACCGAGGCGCACGAACTCGGCGCCGAGCTCTCGATCTCGGCGACGCTCGCGCCGGTCACGGCAGAGATGCAAGCCCTCGCCGCGCGCTCGCCCGATCACAGCGTGCACCGTGAAGACGAGCCGTATCGGCGCGCGCTGATCGGCATGTACGCGCGACTGGCCGCCACGCTCAACCTCTTCACCGGCACCGAGGCGCTGCGCCACGCGGTCGCACCGCAGGATCCGTATGCCTCCGCCGACGAGTTCCTCGCCGACCTGAAAATCATCGACGCCTCGCTCGCGGCGCACCACGCGCAGGCGCTCAGCGGCCCGCGGCTGCAGCCGCTGATGCGCGCGGTGCAGGTGTTCGGCTTCCACCTCGCGACGGTCGACCTGCGCCAGAGTTCGGACAAGCACGAGGCGGTCGTCGCCGAACTGCTGAAGGTGGCGAGGGTCGAGGCCGGCTACAGCGGTTTGACCGAAGACGCGCGCCGCACGCTGCTCGTTCAACAGCTCAACGACGCGCGACCCTTGCGCGTGCGCGCCGCTGCATACAGCGAGCACAGCGTCGGCGAACTCGCGATCTTCGAGGCCGCCGTTGTGATGCTGAAGCGCTACGGCCGGGAGGCCCTGCGCCACTACATCATCTCGCACACCGAAGCCGTGAGCGACCTGCTCGAAGTGATGCTGCTGCTGAAGGAAGTGGGCCTGCTGCGCGGCACGCTCGACGAGCCAAGCGGCGCCATCAGCGACCTGATCGTCTCGCCGCTGTTCGAGACCATCGGCGACCTGCGCAACGCGGCGCCGATCATGCGCGCGTTCTACGCGCTGCCCGGCATCACCGCGATGATGGTCAAGAGCGGCGCCGAGCAGGACATCATGCTCGGCTACAGCGACAGCAACAAGGACGGCGGCAGCTTCACCAGCAACTGGGAGCTGTACCGCGCCGAGATCGACCTGGTCGAACTCTTCACCGCGTTGCGCACCGATCACGGCATCACCTTGCGCCTGTTTCACGGCCGCGGCGGCACGGTCGGCCGCGGCGGTGGCCCGAGCTATCAGGCGATCCTCGCGCAGCCGCCCGGCACGGTGAACGGGCAGATCCGCCTGACCGAGCAAGGCGAGGTGATCGCGTCGAAATACGCCCACCCCGAGATCGGCCGGCGCAACCTCGAGACGCTGGTCGCGGCGACGCTTGAGGCGACCTTGCTGAACCCGACCAAGAGCGCGCCGAAGGCTTTTCTCGACGCGGCCGCGGCGATCAGCGAGGCGAGCTTCAAGGCCTACCGCAAGCTCGTCTACGAAACACCGGGCTTCACCGAGTACTTCTTCAGCGCGACGCCGATCCGCGAGATCGCCGAGCTCAACATAGGCTCGCGCCCCGCGTCGCGCAAGGCCACACGCGCGATCGAAGACTTGCGCGCGATTCCCTGGTCGTTCAGCTGGGGCCAGTGCCGCGTCGCGCTGCCGGGCTGGTGCGGCTTCGGCACCGCCATCGCGCTCTACCTCGGCAACGAGCCCAGGCAACGCGCAGAGCGCCTCGCGCTGCTGCAGAAAATGCACAAGCAGTGGCCGTTTTTTGGCACGCTGCTGTCGAACCTCGACATGGTGATCGCGAAAAGCGATCTGGCGATCGCGGCGCGGTACGTCGAACTGGTCGAAGACAAGAAGCTCGGCAAGAAGATTTTCGGTCTGATCAAGGCCGAGTGGCAGGCCACCTCGGATGCGCTCGCGCTGATCACCGGCGAGCAGAACCGGCTCGCGTCGAATCCCTCGCTGGCGCGCTCGATCGAGCACCGCTTTCCATACCTGGATCCGCTGAATCACCTGCAAGTCGAGCTGATGCGCCGCTACCGGCAACGCAAGGAGGGCGACCCCGAGAACGCCCGCGTCCAGACCGGCATCCACATCTCGATCAACGGCGTGGCCGCCGGCTTGCGCAACACCGGCTGACCCCCGACCCCGCATTCGAGGGGGCATCGCGTCGGCAGCGCATCCGCCGTCGCGGGCGATGCGTAGTCAGGGTCGGCGTGACATTCCGTACGCCGCCGCACTCATTCATCACCCCCTTCAGGAGTTCTCCACCATGCAAAAATTCAGCCTCAAGGCCACGGCCAGCGCCGCGGCAGCCGTTGCCGCGCTCGTGTTGGGCGCGCCCGCGCACGCCGAGCCGGTGCTCGGCCTGACCACCACCAATGCCCTGCTTACGTTTGACAGCGCCACCCCGATGAACGCATCTGCCCTCAGCGCGATCACCGGCTTGCAAGGCATGAATGAGCGCATCCTGGACATCGACCTGCGTCCGACGACCGGCGTGGTGTACGGCGTGAGCAGTGACGCCAAAGTCTATTCGCTGACCAGCACCGGCCAAGCCACCTTCATCGGCGGGCTCGGTGCGGCGCTCGCCAGCGACGTGATCGGGATCGACTTCAACCCCGCCGCCGACCTCGCCGGCATGGCTTCGTTGCGCGTCGTCAGCAGCACCGGCCAGAACATCGCCTACAACGTGACCACCGGCATGGGCACCGTGGTCACGCCGATCCAGACCGGCTTTGCCGCGGTCGCGTACTCGAACAACGACTTGAATCCGGCCACCGCCACGTCGCTCTACTACATCGACAGTGGAAGCGACACGCTGCGGGTCGCGACGAGTGCCTTCAACGCACCGACCATCACCACGGTCGGCGCACTCGGCTTCAACGCGAACGGCGTCGCCGGCTTCGACATCGGCGCGTCCGGCGCGGCGTTCGCCGCCCTGACCGACGCCGACACCGGCAAGAGCGGTCTCTACTCGATCAATCTGGCGACCGGCTCGGCGAGCTTCGTCGGCGCGTTCGGCATCGGCGGCAACACCGCCATCAGCCCGCCGCTGCGCGGTCTGACCCTGATCACCGCGCCGATCCCCGAGCCGAGCACCTATGCGTTGATGCTCGCCGGGCTGATGGGCGTCGGTTGGGTCGCACGCCGGCGTTCGCCGCGCTGAGAGCCGGGCCGGGTTAGCGCCCCGCCGCCAGCAGCGCCTCACGCACCGCCGCGACCTGGCGGCGCGAGACCGCGAGCCACTCGTCGACCGGCGCCATCCGCACGGCCCAGCTTTCGCCGCCCTCGTCGTCGCGTTCGCCCGCGACGCCGCGCCGCTCCAGCGCGCGCACCGCGCCGCGCGCGACCAGCGCGTTGCGGTGCACGCGCAGAAAGCGCGCGCCGAGGCGCTGCTCCAGATCGCTCAGCGCCTCGTCGAGCACATAGGTGTGCTCCGCGGTGCGCAGCGTCACGTACTGCAGCTCGGCCGTGAAATACAGCACCTCGGCGAGCGGCACGCGCAGCACGCGGCCGCGGTCGGTGACGGTGATCGCAGCCGCGTCGTCGGGTCCGATCGGTGGAGCGGCGACGACGCCGCGGCGCAGCGCGAGCCGTTCCGCGACGCGCTGCAGCGCGGCGTGCAGCCGCTCGCGTCGCACCGGCTTCGTCAGGTAGTCGACCGCGTCGAGGTCAAACGCGTGCAGCGCGTGCTCGGCATGGGCGGTCACGAACACGACCGCCGGCGGTTCGGCCAGACGCTTGAGTTCGGCGGCGAGTTGGAGGCCGTCGCGGCCGGGCATCTGCACATCGAGCAGGATCAGATCGCAGCTGTTTCCGGCCAGCCACGCGAGTGCCTGCGCGGCATTCGCCGCCTCGCCGACGACGCTCGCCTTCGGCTCGACGCTGTCGTGCACGAGGCCGCGCAGCCGCAGCCGCGCAAGCTCTTCGTCATCCACGATCAACACCCGAAGCGAACTCACAGCGGCACCACGATCTGCACGCGGAAGACATCGGCCTCGCGCCGCGCCTCGAACTGCGAGGCGACGTCGTGCATCAGCCGCAGGCGCTCGCGCACGTTGCGCAGCGCGATGCCGCTGCCGGGCTCCGAGGCAGTGGCCGGCACGCTGTTGACGATCGACACCATCGAGCGCCCGAGCTTCACGCGCGTGCGCACCCGGATCGTGCCGCCGGCGGCGCTCGGCTCGATGCCGTGGCGCACCGCGTTTTCGACCAGCGGCTGCAGCAGCAGCGGCGGCACGCGCGCGGCGCCGGCATCGGGGTCGAGTTCCCAGGTCACCTGAAGGCGGCTGCCGAAACGCACCTGCTCGATCGCGAGATAGCGCTGCGCGAGCTCGACCTCTTCGGCGAGCGAGACCGACTCGGCGTTCTCGGTGATCGCGACGCGGAACAGTTCGGCCAAGTCTTCGAGCACCGCCTCGGCGCGCACCGGATCGTGGCGCACCAGCGCGAGCGCGGTGTTCAGCGTGTTGAACAGGAAGTGCGGGCGGATGCGCGATTGCAACTCGGCCAGCCGCGCCGTCGTGTCGGCCGGCAGCAGCGCCTGCGCACGCAGCTGCAGCCACTGGAACATCGCCGCGGCGAGCGCCGCACCCGCGAGTGCGGGCGCGAACCAGCGCGGCGCGGCGAGCGCGTCGCCGGCGGCGAACCAGGCAAGCACCGCGCCGGCCGCGCCGCTGAACGCACCCAGTGCGATCGCGACCCCCCACTGCCCGCCCAGCGCCAACGCGCCGAACGGCCGCCGCCCGGCGCAGGCGACCAGCAGCCACAGCAGCACCGCCGGCAGCGCCGCGCTCGAGCCGGCCGCGAACGCCGCCACCCACCCCGCGAACGACACCGCGCCGAACAGCACGCCGATCGCCAGCGCGCCGTGCACGAAAAGCAACGCGCGCAGCACCACGCCGACATGGCAGACGTCGAAGACCGAGCCCGCCGCCGGCGCGGCCGGGGCCGGCGTCAAGGCGTCGAACATAGTCGTGCCGAAGCCGGTGGAACGGCTCAACTCGCCCGGGCCGGTGGATTCGGGGGCGAACGGGTCGGGGAGCGGCGGGCGAGCGGGCATCGTCGTGCTGGGCGGATCGGATGAAGAGATGGCCTCGATAGAATCGCTGACACGCATTGTCCGGCGCCCACTCGCATGTCCACCAACCAACTCGACAAAAAATCCGAAGCCTGGTCGGC
>JANXVK010000429.1 GCA_025351675.1 Rhizobacter sp. | reverse complement strand
GGCGCGCTTGATGCACGTCGTCAGCTGACGCTGGAAGAACGCGCGCGTGCCGGTCAGGCGGGCGGGCGTGATCTTGCCGTTTTCACCGATGAAGTCGCGCAGCGTGTCGATGTCTTTGTAATCGATCTGCTTGACGCCGGTTACCGTGAAGCGGCAGAAGCGCTTGCGACGGAACAGCAGTGATTGGGTATTGCGCTTGGGTTTGCGGTCCTTGGAGAACCGACCTTTTCCACGTGGCGGGGGCATATTGACACCTCATTGATTCGAACAGTGAACTGACTGAGTCTGAGACTTCAATCCAGCTCGGTTACATGGAACACGACACCTCGGCCGTTGCGCTGCGAACCCAAGAAGCCGGCAAAGCCGTGTGCGCTTCCCAGTTCAAGCTTCTCGACACGCGCTGTGATCTCACCGATCGCCCGGGCCCGGATATCGAACCAGACCTTGCGGGGCTTGCCGTCTTGCGTGACCTCCGATTCGTGCTTCAGGCTCAAATCGAGGGCCGGCAAACCGGCGGGGGTGTATCGCAACGCGCCTCGCTCCACCAGTTGCGCGGTCAGAACCAGTCGGTTCATTCAGCGCTCGGTGAAATGCAACGGCGCCAGCATCCTCAGGCCGAGGCCTCCTGCGGCGGGCGCTCTTGACGTTCCGGGCGGTCGCCACGCTCGGCACGGTCACCGCGATCGCCGCGGTCACCACGATCGGGCGGAGGCGACGACTTGCGCGAATCTTCGCGCTCGACCATCTTCATCATCACCGAAGGCGCGGTCACGGCTTCGTCCTGCAGCACCGTGAGGTGACGAATGACGGCGTCGTTGAAGCGGAAGCCGGTTTCGATCTCGGCCAGCACTTCCTTGCTGCACTCGATGTTGAGGCAGAGGTAGTGGGTTTTCGCCAGCTTCTGGATCATGTAGGCCATCTGACGACGACCCCAATCTTCCACGCGGTGAACCTTGCCACCGCCGGCGGTGATGACACCCTTGTAACGTTCCAGCATGGCCGGAACCTGTTCGCTTTGATCCGGGTGGATCAGCAGAACGATTTCATAATGACGCATTGAATCTCCTTGTGGATACCGACCATCTCGTTCGAGAGCTTCTCGTTGGAGGGCCGGTGGTGAAGCCACCCCGAAGCGTCAGACCCGGGTGTGGCAAGGGAAGTCGACGATTATAGCCCGGGCGCGCACGCTCGGCCAATCAGCCTGTCCCCGGGTGGCGGAGGCTTCGCACGAAAGCACGCGCTTCGGCCGACGGCGCCGGCGTCAGCAAGCTGACGAGCACGCAGGCCGCAAAGCCGAGCGGCACGCCGAAAACACCCGCCGACACGGGCAAGATGCCCCACCACAGGTCCACCGGCGCACTGACGCCGAACAGCCCCCGCAACCAGGCGTCGTTGCGGATCAGGTAGTACAGCGTCAACCCGAGCCCGCCGGCCATGCCGCACAGCGCGCCCCAGCGATTCGCTCGGCTCCAGAAGATGCCTAGCACCAGCGCCGGGAAGAATGCCGAGGCCGCGATCGAGAACGCCGCGGTGACGAGAAACAGGATGTCGGCCGGCCGCTGCGCTGCGACCGCCGCCGCCGCGAGCGCGGCCACCAGCAGCAGCACCTTCGACACCGTGACCCGTCGCGTGGTCGACGAATCCGGCCCCATCAGCTTGAAATACAGATCGTGCGACAGCGCGTTGCTGATCGTCAGCAGCAGCCCGTCGGCGGTCGACAACGCGGCCGCGAGCCCGCCGGCGGCGACCATGCCGGTGATCACATAAGGCAGGCCGGCAATCTCGGGTGTGGCCAACACGATCAGGTCGCCGCCGATGCGGATCTCGCCGAGTTGCAGGATGCCGTCGCGGTTGATGTCGATCACCGACACCAGCGCCGGGTCGATGCGCGTCCAGCTCGCGATCCACACCGGCAGGCGATCGAACGGCAGGCCGACGAGGCCGTTGAAGACCTCGAACTTGACCAGCACCGCCAGCGCCGGCGCGGTCAGGTACAGGAGCAGGATGAAGAACAGCGACCACGCCACCGACTCGCGTGCCGCCTTCACCGAGGGCGTGGTGTAGCTG
>JANXVK010000423.1 GCA_025351675.1 Rhizobacter sp. | reverse complement strand
GCTCCTGCGTCGGCAGGCCGCCGTAGTTGTCGACCGAGTCGTCGACCTCGGCGGCGAGAAAGGGCGTGCCGGCCTCGGCGCCGGCGAGCAGCGCGTGGCCTTGCGACTCGGCACCGAACCACAGCCGGTACGAGCGGTTCGCGAACAGCAACTCGCCTTGCTGGACCGACAGCACCGAGACGGCCGCGTCCAGCCCTTCGAGCACCGTCGTGAAACGCTCGTGCGAAGCCGAGAGCTGATCCCGGATGCGTTTCGCCTCGGTGATGTTGGTCATCGAGGTCATCCAGCCGGTCTGCACGCCTTTCGGGTCGATCAGCGGCGAGACGTACATGCGCGAGTCGAACAGCGAGCCGTCCTTGCGCATCACCTTCACCTCGATGCCGCCGGCCGGGCTGCGGCCCTGCAACTCCTGCTGCAGGAAACGCGCGTTCTCTTCCAGACGATCGCGCGGCCAGTGCGGCAGCGGCGGCGTGCGGCCGACGAGCTCGGACTCGAAGAAGCCGGTCATCGCGCAGAACGCCGGGTTGACGTAGGTGATGCGACCCGCCATGTCCATCGCGCGCATGCCGGTCAGCATCGAGTTTTCCATCGCGCGGCGAAAGTTGGTTTCGGTCACCAGCGTGCTCTGCATCTGCAGCCGCCGGCGCATGTGGCGCCACGTGCCGAGCAGCATCCAGACCGTCAGCACCGAGAGCGCCGCGACCATCCAGAACAGCGTGTTGCTGATCAGCCCGATCGAGCTGCGGTGGCCCTGGCCGCGCAGGATCAGCCCGTTCGCGGCCGGCGCCAGCGGCAGCTGGTAGACGATCGACGGTTTGGGCGGCTTCGCGCCGGGCATCTGCGTGACGGTGCTGGCGTAGACATGGTCGCTTGCATCGACCAGCGTGACCGCGCGGCGGCGCGACACCTCGATCGGCACGCCGCGCCGCATCAGGCCTTCGATCGAGTACTCGGCGATCAGGACGCCGGCGAACGCGTTGCGTTCGAGCAGCGGCACCTGCACTTGGAACACGGCGTTGCCGAATGCATCGGTGAACGGCTTCGAATACACCGGCTGGCGCAGCGTGCGCGCGGACACAAAGGCGGCTTCGGTCGGCGTGCCCTTGCCGTCGATCGGCAGCGAGGCAGGCGAGTCGTCGGGCGTGATGCCGGCCTCGGGCGGAAAACTGGTCGCCGAATAGCTCGCACGCGGCTGGCGCGCCGCGTTGAGCCACACCAGATTGGTAATCTCCGGCCGCTCGCGCGTGAACGCGCCGCCCTGCGTGACGAACTGGCCGTGGTCGATCGCGCGGGTCACGATCTCGCGCGCGATTCGGACCAGTTGCTCCTGGTTCTCGATCAGGTGCAGGCGGATCTGGGTCTGGGCGATTTCGGTGTCGCGCTTGACGGATTCCTGCTCCCGCTCGAATTCCTCATTGCGCAGATACCAGAACGCCAAGATGATGGCTGCGAGGAAGAGCAGCACCGAGATCAGCGGGCCGAGCGTTGCGTACCGATCCTGACGCGCCGCCGACTGCCGCCGCCACCAGCGGCCGAACAGTCTTTCGGGCCAAGTGCGCGACGAATGCGGCGGTGGGGCGGCCTTGATGGCGGATTGCATCGACGGATTATCAAGGCTGGCGCCGCTGACCCTTCGGCGCCCGGCAGAACGCGCAAAACGGTGTCATAACCATTTTGTAAGTATCATGATATGAAATCAACTTGCGCCATTTGGAAAAAATATGCAGTTGTGCGAGACTCCTGCGCAGCCCATAAACGCAGTGATCAACTCACCCACGGAGACAAGCATGTCAGCACAGCCTGATTCATTCCTCGGTGCCGCCGCCAACGATGCGGATGCCCAGGAAACCCGCGAATGGCTCGACGCCCTTTCCGCCGTCATCGGCGCCGAAGGCGACGGTGATGGAAAAGAGCGCGCGCATTTCCTGCTCGAGACCCTGATCGATCACGCCCGCCAGGCCGGCATCGAGGTGCCGTTCTCGGCCACCACGGCCTACGTCAACACGATCCCCGTCGACCAGGAAGAGCGCACGCCCGGCAACATCGAGATCGAGGAACGCCTGCGCACCTACATGCGCTGGAACGCGATGGCACGACACCCAGTCTGGCAATATAAGCATGTTCTTTGATGCGCGCGGTAGGCCAAACCTCAATGGAGGAAGCGCAACATTGCCGTGCTTTATAGCGCTTATAATCCTGCGCGTCCGAGTGATTTAACGATGACAAGGCCTTGTTCTTTTCAAAAATGGCCCACAACAACAATCGTTCCAATTCTTTACGGTAGGCCAACCAGGTGTTAGGACTGCCTTGGTGCCGGGCAAGGACTTGA
>JANXVK010000421.1 GCA_025351675.1 Rhizobacter sp. | reverse complement strand
GCCGGCGGCGATCATGCGGGTCACGCACGAACTGCGCAGCGCCGGCCAGGTCACCGAGCGGCTGCTGCACCTGTGCGCGGTGAATTGCCTCGCCGCCGTGCTGCTGCTCAAGTTCGTCGTCGGCTACTGGCACCTGGAGACCAGCGGCGATCTCGGCAAGGCGGCCTTCAACAGCATCTACGTGATCGGGCTGTCGCTCGTGGCGGGCGCAGTGTTCGGTTTCATCGCGCCGCTGCTGAACCGCATCGCGACCAGCAGCCAGAGCACGACCGTGACCTTTGCGTTCCTCGTGCTGCTGCTGACCGGCCTTGCGCAAAGCCTGCACCTCTCGCCGCTGCTCGCCGCACTCGCGTTCGGCGTGGTGGCGCGCGAGCGCCGCATCATGCTGAGCCACGCGCAGCGCAACTTCGGCGCGCTCGGCGAAGTCCTGGTGGTGTTCCTGTTCGTGTTCGTCGGCAGCCTGCTGTCGTGGCACGGTGTGCTCGCCGGGCTGGTGCTCGGCGTGGCCGTGCTCGCGGTCCGCAGCGCGGTGCACACGCTCGTCAACATGAGCGTCGCGCGCGTCAGCGGAACGACCTTGCGCAAGGGCGCGCTGACCGGTCTCGCGCTGATGCCGATATCCGCGTTCGCGTTGCTGCTGCTCGAAGAGAGTCGCCTCTATGGTTTCGACCTGGCGCGCGAAAGCCTGCCGGTGATCGTCGGACTGCTGGTCTTGCTGGACGTGATCGGACCCTTGGTCACACAGCGTGCGTTGATGTTTGCGGGCGAGTCGCACCCGGAGAAGATCTGATGAGGCCCCCACGCTCACTTCGTTCACTGCCCTTGGCGGCCCGGCGGGAGACCTGACATGCCACTCGGCCCCTTCGGAGAATCGAAAGCCCTGTCGCTCGGCGTCGAGCTCGAGCTGCAGCTTCTCAACACCGTCGACTTCGACCTCACCTCGGCCGCGAACGATCTGCTGGAGCTGCTCTCGCGCAAGCCGTTTCCCGGCACCGTCACGCCCGAGATGACGCAGAGCATGATCGAGATCGCCACCGGAATCCAGACCACGCACGGGCCGCTGCTGACCGAGCTGCGCGGCATGCGCGACACGCTGACGGCGGCCTGCGATCGCCTGAACATCGGCATTGCCGGCGGCGGCACGCACCCGTTCCAGCGCTGGTCGGAGCAGCGCGTGTTCGACAAGCCGCGCTACCAGGAGATCTCGCAGCTCTACGGCTACCTCGCGAAGCAGTTCACCGTGTTCGGGCAGCATGTGCACGTCGGCTGCGCGTCGGGCGACGACGCGCTGTTCCTGCTGCACTCGCTGAACCGCTACGTGCCGCACTTCATCGCGCTGTCGGCGTCATCGCCGTTTTTCCAGGGCGTCGACACGCTGTTCGATTCGGCGCGCCTGAACTCGGTGTTCGCGTTCCCGCTCAGCGGCCGCGCGCCGTTCACGCTGAGCTGGGACGAGTTCGCCAACGGCTACTTCACGAAGATGGAAGCCACCGGCGTGGTCAAGTCGATGAAGGACTTCTACTGGGACATCCGCCCCAAGCCCGAATTCGGCACGATCGAGCTGCGCGTCTGCGACACGCCGCTGACGGTCGAGCGCGCTGCCGCGCTCGCGTGCTACCTGCAGGCGATCAGCCGGCGCCTGTTCGAGCGCGCCGAACCGCCGCCCCGGGAAGACGACTACCTCGTCTACACCTTCAACCGTTTCCAGGCCTGCCGCTTCGGCCTGGACGGCACGATGGTCGACCCGCAGACGCGCGAGAGCCGCACGATCCGCGAAGACATCCTCGCGACGCTGCGGCGTGTCGAGCCGCACTTCGCCGCGCTGCAGAGCGTGGCGGCGCTGGCGGAGATCGAACGCTGCGTCGCGCGCGCGGGCAACCACGCGACGCATCTGCGCGGTGTCTATGCCGAGACGCGCAACGTCCAAAGCATGGTGCAGGAGAGCACGCGCGCGTTGCGCGCCGGGCCCGACTGACCCTGCGGCGGCCTCAGCGCACGCGCGGCGGTGCGCCCAGCACCAGCGTCCAGTAGCGGTGTTCGCCCGGTTCGCCGGCGGCACGGCTGTCGCTGCAGGCCAGCCCGAACTCGAGCACCCTCGCGTTCATCAGGTTCTCGCAGTGCGGTTCGCTTTCGAGCCAGGCGTCGACGACCTCACCCAGCGACGGGTAGCCGACCGCGACGTTTTCGGCCGCGGTGCTGAAGCGGTAGCCCATCGCCGAGAGGCGTTCGGTCAGGTTGCGGTTCTGGCTGTCGCGGTGGCCCATTCGGTTCAGCACCGCCATGTCTTGCGACTGGGCCGCGGCGACGGCCGTGAGGCTCGCGCTCCAGCGCAGCGGTTCCGCGGCTGCCGCGCCGCCCGCGCGGTGGCAGACCGCGCCGAGCGCGCGCATCGCATTCAGCAGGTTCAGCACGCTCTCGGGCGACGGGGCTGCGCCGCATACGGGCCGCGCGGCCTCGGGCAGCGCGCGCAAGGGCATGGCCAAGCCTGCCAGCAGCAGGGTGCCCAACGTGAGCATGCGGCGCAGGCGGCCGCCGCGCCGGATGGCGATCGAGGTTGAAGACGGATGGGTTCTCACAGAGTGGAAATCGACCGCGCGGCGCCAATCTGTAGTGCGTGCGCATCGCCGCTTCGCTCCGCCAGCCCGCGGATCCGTGCTTACTTCACGAAGCATCGCGAGCCGTGAAATGTGACCTCCCGCGCTTGCGGGGAAGGCCCGCGAGCGCGCGAGACTCACTGCACCGCGGTGCACTAAAGTCCTGCTCATGTCGCAATCAGTTACGCCATCACCATGAGCCTCATTCGAAGCGCGCTGCTCGTTGCCGCACTTGTTTGCACTGGCGCTGCGTCGGCGCTGGCGAAGCCCGCCGACCCGGCGGCCGCGCTGCCGACCGTGGCGCTCGATGCGTGCAGCTGGAACCGGCCCGGCGTCAACCCGTTCATGGGCGATGTGGTCGCCGCCGTTGATCGCTACACCGACATCCCCGCCGACGTGCGCGCTCGCCTGAAGGCGCGCATGGCCAAGCGCGAGTACGACGACATGGTCAGCATCCGTCGCGACAGCATCGACGGGCGCGCCGGTCAGCAGTACGGCAGCACCATTCGCGACATGCACTTCGGCACGCACCAGATCTGCCGCGCGGTGACCCGCACCGCGTGGACCTCCGCGATGAAGGAGCGCGGCCTCGTCTATTGCGAGGGCGGCCAGTGCATTTTGGTGCCCACGGTGTGCCGCAACGTGAGTCGCATCAGCCGCAAGGCGGTCGATGCCGAACACGCCGAGGCGCCGGAGGACGGCGACCCACCGGCGCCACCGGGCGCGGTGGCGGCCGAAGCGTTCGGCGATCCGACCGCGACATCGCTGGCGCAGGACGAGTCGCCGAGCTTCGCCAAGCCGCTGGCCTGGGACCAGCCGGTGGTCTACGGAGGCGGTGCCGGCCCGACCCTGCGCGGCGACGTGTCGCCCGGCGGTTTCTCCGGTGCCGGCGGCGCCCCGGTCGTGGGCACGACGGCAGCCCCGCCCGGCGGCTTCGACAGCACGCCGGGAGGCTTTCCGGCGCCGGTGGCGCCACCCGTGCCCGAGCCGCAGACCTGGGCGCTGCTGCTCGGCGGGCTCGTGGCGCTGGCACTCGCGCGCCGGCGCCTCGTCAAGGCCTGAGCAGTGCTTCGTGGCGTGTCCGGGCCGGCATGGCCGGGCGCTGTGCTGAAATCCACCGCCGCCACTCCCGAGTCACCGGGCCCATGAGCCAAGTCCTGATTAACCAGTATCTTGCCCAGCTCGATGTTCTGAAAAAAGTTGGCGGCACGCAGCGTGAATCGTGTGGTGCGAGAGGCGTTCAAGCCGCGCGCGCTACGCCGGTCGCAACACCGTGAGCTGGCTTCGGCGCAGCAACTTCCTGAAGTCTGAATCGAAGGTGGCGAGGTGCTCGCCATGTTGCACGACCGCAGCAGCCAGCCATGCGTCGGGGAGCGCGTTGGCGCGGAGCTGCCCGTCGAGGCACAGCTGGCGCATCACCGGCCACTCGGCGCCGAGCATCGACTTGTTGCTGAGCGGGTCAATGCCCGAGACCAGCCCCCCGCGCCCCTTGAACACGGGCAATCTGCAGGTGGCCGCCTGGCGCGGCGCATCGCGCCGGGCCAAGCGGCGCAGTTGCAGCCCCGCTTCGATCAGGCGCGTCAGCGCGGTGCGCTGTTGTGCCGCGGGCGACTTGGCATTGGCGAGCAGGGCGTCGTTGATGTCGAGCGTCGTCTTCATGCCGACGACGACACAGATTTCTGTACTGAGGCTGGTTGCCAGGTGGACTGATCCAGCAGCGGCAACAAATACCGCCCTGTGAAGCTGGCTGGATTCCCCGCCACGTCTTCCGGTGTGCCGGCCACCAGCACCGTGCCGCCACCGGCCCCGCCCTCCGGCCCCATGTCGATGAGCCAGTCGGCGGTCTTGATCACGTCGAGGTTGTGCTCGATCACGACGATGGTGTTGCCGGCGTCGCGCAGCTGGTGCAGCACGCGCAGCAGCAGGTCGATGTCGGCGAAGTGCAGGCCGGTGGTCGGCTCGTCGAGGATGTAGAGCGTGCGGCCGGTGTCGCGTTTGCTCAACTCCAGCGCGAGCTTCACGCGCTGCGCTTCGCCGCCGCTCAGCGTCGTCGCGCTCTGGCCGAGGCGGATGTAGCCCAACCCCACGTCGAGCAGCGTCTGCAGCTTGCGCGCGATGTTGGGCACGGCGTTGAAGTAGGCGTGCGCGTCTTCGACCGTCAGGCCCAGCACCTCGGTGATGTTCTTGCCCTTGTAGAGGACTTCGAGCGTTTCGCGGTTGTAGCGCTTGCCATGGCAGACGTCGCAGGGCACGTACACGTCGGGCAGAAAGTGCATTTCGACCTTCAGCACGCCGTCGCCCTGGCAGGCCTCGCAGCGCCCGCCGGCGACG
>JANXVK010000412.1 GCA_025351675.1 Rhizobacter sp. | reverse complement strand
CCACGCACCTGCTCGAACAGGCCGAACGCGAGGGCGCCAGGGTGTTCAACAGCCCGCGTGCGCTGCGCGACCATCCCGAAAAACTGGCCGTGATGGAGTTCCAGCAGTTCACCAGCCCGACGCTGGTGACGCGCGACCCTGCGGCCGTGCGTGCCTTCCACGCCGAGCACAAGGACATCATCCTGAAGCCGCTCGACGGCATGGGCGGCATGGGCATCTTCCGCGTCGGCCCCGACGGCCTGAACCTCGGCAGCATCATCGAGACGCTGAACAAGGGCGGTGCCGAGACCGTGATGGTGCAGCGCTACCTGAAAGAGATCACCCAGGGTGACAAACGTATCCTGATCATCGGCGGCAAGCCGGTGCCGCACGTGCTGGCGCGCATCCCGCAGGGCAGCGAGATTCGCGGCAACCTCGCGGTCGGCGGCAAGGGCGTGGCGCAGCCGCTCTCGGCGCGCGACCGTGAGATTGCCGAAGCGATCGGCCCGATCCTCGCCAAGCGCGGGCTGCTGCTGGTCGGCCTCGATGTGATCGGCGATTGCCTGACCGAGATCAACGTCACCAGCCCGACCGGATTTCAGGAGATCACGCAGCAGAGCGGGTTCGACGTGGCGAAGGTGTTCATCGACGCGCTGGAGCGGCAACTCGCCTGAGAGCTACCCGCCGACGTTCAGCGTCTTCTCGTCCGCACCGAACCACAGCGCGCGCTGGAAGTCCGGCGCGAGCCGTACGCGCTGACCGATCGAGATGCTCGTGCCCCGGCCGTCGTGGATCTTGAAGGTGACGATGTCGTCGCGGCCGTCGAGGCGCAGGTGCGCGACGCCCGAATCGCCCAGCTGCTCGATCAGCTCCACTTGCGCGATGATGCCGCCGGCCTCGACGAGCTGCCAGTGCTCGGGCCGCACGCCGAGCTCGACCGCACGCGACGGATCGAACGCCGGCGTGAACGAGGCCGACGCGGGCAACGCCAGCCGCGTGCCACCGGCCAATTCGGCGACCCAGCCGCTTGCTGCATCGCCCACCAGACGCGCTTCCAGAAAGTTCATCCGCGGCGAGCCCAGAAACCCGGCGACGAAACGCGTCGTCGGCCGTTCGTACAAGACCATCGGCGCGCCGACCTGCTCGATGCGGCCTTCGTTGAAGACGGCGATGCGCTCGCCCAAGGTCATCGCCTCGACCTGATCGTGCGTGACGTAAACGATCGTCGCGCCGAGCGCGCGGTGCAAACGCGCGAGCTCGAAGCGCATCTGGTTGCGCAGCGCAGCGTCGAGATTCGACAAGGGCTCGTCGAACAGAAAGACCTCGGGCTTGCGCACGATCGCGCGGCCGATCGCGACGCGTTGGCGCTGCCCGCCCGAGAGGTCGCGCGGCTTGCGCTGCAGCAGCGGACCGAGCTGCAGCGTTTCGGCCGCGGCCTTCACGGCGGCGTCGACCTCGGTGCGCTTCATGCCGCCGACCTTCAGCGCGAAGCCCATGTTCTCGGCGACCGTCATGTGCGGGTACAGCGCGTAGCTCTGGAACACCATCGCGACACCGCGGTCGGCCGGCGGCTGGTCGGTCACATCGCGGCCGCCGATCATCAGTTGGCCGTCGGTGATGTCTTCGAGCCCGGCGATCATGCGCAGCGTCGTCGACTTGCCGCAGCCCGACGGGCCGACCAGCACCATGAACTCGCCGCGCTTCACATCGAGATCGATGTCGTGGACGACGGTCGCACCGCCCGGATAGGTCTTGCGCAAGCCGCGAAGGCTGAGTCCGAGGTCGCTCATTGCGGGCTCCGGCGCTTCTGCGCGGCGATGAAATCGCGATACCAGGAGGCGCTGTCTTTCGCGGTGCGCTGCTGTGTCGCGTAGTCGGTGTGGAACAGGCCGAAGCGTTTGACGTAGCCCGAATCCCACTCGAAGTTGTCGAGCAGGCTCCAGTAGAAATAGCCACGAATGTCGGCCCCTCGTGCGATCGCGTTCGCGAGCGCCTGCAGGTGCGCGCTCAGGTACGCGACACGCTGCGCGTCGTGCACGTGGCCGTCGGCGCTCAGCGTGTCGGCGTTGGCCATGCCGTTCTCGGTGATCAGCATGGGCGGCGGCGCGTAGTCGCGCGTGAGCCGCAGCAGCAGGTCGGTGAGGGCTTCGGGGTAAATCTCCCAGCCCATGTCGTTGAAGCCCATCGCGCCCGGCGCCGGCAGCGGCGGCACGCG
>JANXVK010000382.1 GCA_025351675.1 Rhizobacter sp. | reverse complement strand
ACTGCGCGTCACGCACGACCAGAACCTGCTGCTGCCGTGGGTGCGCGAGACCGAGCTGCACGCGCTCTGGCAAGTCGCGCGCGATGCCAGTTTCGCGACGCCCAACATCGGCCTGCTGACCGACATGATCGCCTGCCCCGGCGGCGACTTCTGCGCGCTCGCGAACGCGCGCTCGATCCCGATCGCCGAAGAGATCACGCAGCGCTTCGCCGAGATCGACGAGCTCTACGACATCGGCAACATCGACCTGCACATCAGCGGCTGCATCAACTCCTGCGGCCACCACCACAGCGGCCATATCGGCATCCTCGGCGTCGACAAGGACGGCAAGGAGTGGTACCAGGTCTCGCTCGGCGGCTCCGACGGCTCGACCATCAGCGGCGCCTCGGTGCCCGGCAAGGTGATCGGCCCGTCGTTCGCGGCCGATGAAGTGGCCGACGTGATCGAGTCGGTGATCGAGACCTACCGCGGCCAGCGCGCGGCGAACGAGTTGTTCATCGACACCGTGAAGCGCGTGGGCCTCGACCCGTTCAAGGCCTCGGCCAACGGCGTGCGCCGCAGTACCGCGGCTTCGCGGGTCGACACCTCACAAGCCGCGTGAACGGAGCCAGCACCATGAAGTTCATCAACCTCCAGAAAGACCCGTGGCGCACGCTCGGCGGCGAAGACGGGCCGGCCGCCTTCATCGACCCGCGCCCTCACCTGCTGCTGACGGTCGAGCAGTGGCATGCGTTTCGCGCGCAGTGGCCCGAGGGCATGCCGGTCGGCGTGATGCTCGCGAACGACGCCGAAGTGAAAGACATCGCCGCCGACCTTCCTCGCCTCGCGCTCGTGCAACTCAACTTTCCGAAATGGGTCGACGGCCGCGCCTACAGCCAGGCGCACACGCTGCGCATGCGCTACCGCTTCAGCGGCGAAGTGCGCGCGACCGGCGAGGCGCTGGTCGACATGGTGCTGCTCATGGCGCGCACCGGATTCGACGCGGTCGTGCTGCGCGCCGACCAGTCGCTCGACGCCGCGCACCGCGCGCTGACCTTCTTCCCCGGCTACTACCAAGGCGGCGTCGAAGACCCGCTGCCGCTGTTCGCGAAGCCGCCCGGCACCGGCGATGCGCTGGCCCGGGCGCAGGAGGAGTTCATGCACGCGGGTGCTTCGATATGAGCGCCGTCACACTGTACGCGCGCGAGACGCCGGGCTTCGACGCGCGCGTCGCGAACGCGCTCGCGCTGCTGCGGCGCGCTGCCACCGAGCACCCGATGCGCATCGTGCAGGCCACGAGCCTGGGCGCAGAAGACATGGTGATCACCGACCTGATTGCGTGCCACCAACTGCCGATCGCAATCGCCACGCTCGAAACCGGCATGCTGCACGCCGAGACAGTTGGGCTGATCGGGCAGATCGAATCGCGCTACGCGCTCGATGTCGAAGTGTTCGAGCCGGTGCGGGAGTCGGTCGTTCAGTTCGTGCTCAAGAACGGCGAGCGCGCGATGTACGACAGCATCGCGCTGCGCAAAGGCTGCTGCGCGATCCGCAAGCTGGAGCCGCTGTCGCGCATGCTGAAAGACCGCAGCGCCTGGGTCACCGGCATGCGGCGTGAGCAATCGGCGAATCGCGGCACTGCCTCCTTCACCGAGCAGGACAACAAGGGCCGCACCAAATTCAACCCGCTGGCCGACTGGAGCTGGGCCGACGTCTGGCAGTACATCGCCCTCAACGACGTGCCCTGCAACCCGCTGCACGACCAGTTCTACCCGAGCATCGGCTGCGCGCCCTGCACGCGCGCGATCGCGGTCGGCGAGGACTTCCGCGCCGGGCGCTGGTGGTGGGAGGTTGAGGGCGCGAAGGAATGCGGTCTGCATGTCCATGAAAAACAAGCCAACCAAGTTTCGATGATCGGAGCCCACGCATGAATGCGCCGCTGAAAGTCGAGCAGCTGCTGCCCGAACTCGACCACACCCACCTCGATTGGTTGGAAGAAGAAGCGATCTTCACTCTGCGCGAAACCGTCGCAGCCTTCGAGCGGCCGGCGCTGCTGTTCTCGGGCGGCAAGGATTCGTGCGTCGTGCTGCGGCTGGCCGAGAAGGCGTTCAAGAAAAAGAGCGCGAGTGGGGGGTACGAAGGCTGTCTGCCGTTCCCGCTGCTGCACGTCGACACCGGCCACAACTTTCCCGAGGTGATCGAGTTCCGCGACCGGCGCGTCGCCGAGATGGGCGAGCGGCTGGTCGTCGGTGATCTCGAAGACTCGATCGCGCGCGGCACGGTGCGACTGTCGAGCCCGCTGGAATCGCGCAACGGCCACCAGACCGTCGCGCTGCTCGAAGCGATCGAGGCGCACCGCTTCGACGTGCTGATGGGCGGCGCGCGCCGCGACGAAGAAAAGGCGCGCGCGAAGGAGCGCATCTTTTCGCACCGCGACAGCTTCGGCCAATGGCAGCCGAAGGAGCAGCGCCCCGAACTCTGGACGCTGTTCAACACCCGCATCAAGCCGGGCGAACACATGCGCGCGTTCCCGATCAGCAACTGGACCGAGCTCGACGTCTGGCTCTACATCGCGCGCGAAAACATCCCGCTGCCGAACCTGTATTTCGCGCACGACCGCGAGGTCATCCGCCGCAAGGGTTTGCTGGTGCCGCTGACCGACGTGACGCCGGCGTTGCCGGGTGAAACGGTCGAGACCGTCGAGGTGCGCTTTCGCACCGTTGGCGACATGACCTGCACTTGCCCGGTCGAGAGCCCGGCGGTCAACGCGGCCGAGATCGTCGCCGAGACCTTGCAGGTGACGGTCAGCGAACGCGGTGCGACACGCATGGACGATCGCACCTCCGAGGCCTCGATGGAGCGGCGCAAGAAGGAAGGGTATTTCTGATGAGCCTGCTGAATGCACCTGCGGTGAAAGATCATCGCGCGCTGAGATTCCTCACGGCCGGCTCGGTCGACGACGGCAAGAGCACGCTGATCGGCCGGCTGCTCTACGACTCGCGCGCGATCCTCGCCGATCAACTCGACACGCTGGAGAAGCGTGCCGCGGGCGCGCCGATCGATTTGTCGTTGCTGACCGACGGCTTGGAAGCCGAGCGCGAACAAGGCATCACGATCGACGTCGCGTATCGCTATTTCGCGACGAAGCAGCGCAAGTTCATCATCGCCGATGCGCCCGGCCACGAGCAGTACACCCGCAACATGGTGACGGCCGCGGCCGGCAGCGACGCGGCCGTGGTGCTGGTCGACATCACGAAGCTCGACACGCATGCGATTCCGGTGAAGCTGCTCGCGCAGACCCGCCGCCACGCGCTGCTCGCCCAGCTGCTGCGCGTGCCGAGCATCGTGTTCGCGATCAACAAGCTCGATGCGACCGAGAACCCGGGGCAGGCATATGAAGCCGTGCGCGCTGCGCTGCTAGCCTTCGCCGAAGAGGCGAAGATGGAGATCGCCGGCGTCGTCCCGGTCTCGGCGCTGCGCGGCGACAACGTGACGCAGCCGCTCGATGCCGTTTGGTACCAAGGCCCGTCGCTGCTGCAGTTGCTGGAGAGCCTGCCGACCGCGCAGGAGCGCACGGTCGGCGATCTGCTGATCCCGGTCCAGTACGTGGCCCGCGATGGCGGATCGGACAAGAGCGGCGTCGGCAATCAGCCGCGCACGCTGTGGGGCCGCATCGCCCACGGCACGGTGCGCGCCGGCGACGAAGTGCAACTCTTTCCGAGTCGCCAGAAGGCGATCGTCGCCGAGGTGAACGTCGCCGGTGATCTGGTCGACTTCGCCGAGGCCGGCCAGTCCGCGGGTCTGAGCCTCGACCGCCAGCTCGACGTCTCGCGCGGTGACTGGATCGCGACGCCCGACACGGTGCGCGAAACGAACCGCTTCTCGGCCACCTTGGCTTGGCTCGACACCGAGCCCGCGGTGATCGGCCGCAAGTATTCGGTGCGCCACGGCAACCGCTGGGTGCAGGCGCGCATCGCCGCGATCGAGAGCCGGCTCGACATCCACTCGCTGCAGGCGACCGACGCGCACGAACTCGCCGTCAACGAGATCGGCCATGTCGTGATCGAGACGCAACAGCCACTGCCGGTCGAGGCGTATGCGTCGAACCGCGTCGGCGGCTCGCTGATCATCGTCGACCCGGCCAGCAACCGCACCAGCGGCGCGTTGCTGGTCAGGAAAGCTGCCTGAGATGGCGAACGTGGCGAACCTGGAGACAGGACGGGTGATCTTCATCGGCGCCGGCCCCGGCGCGGCGGATCTGATCACGGTGCGCGGCGCGGCCCGCCTTGCCCAGGCCGATGTCGTGCTGTCCGATGCCCTGACGGACCCCGCGCTGCGCGCGCTCGCGCCAACCGCGAAGTGGGTCAACGTCGGCAAGCGCGGCTTCTGCGACAGCACGGGCCAGAAGCCGATCAATGCGATGCTGGTGAAGCACGCGAGTGAAGGCAATGT
>JANXVK010000326.1 GCA_025351675.1 Rhizobacter sp. | reverse complement strand
TGATCGCGCACCTGTCGCACGGCGGCAAGCTCGACATGCAGATCAAGGTCGAGAAAGGCCGCGGCTATGTGCCGGGCACGATGCGCCGCTACGGCGACGAGCCGACCAAGTCGATCGGCCGGATCGTGTTGGATGCGTCGTTCTCGCCGGTGGCTCGTGTGAGCTACACGGTCGAGTCGGCCCGCGTCGAACAGCGCACCGACCTCGACAAGCTGGTGATGGAGATCAACACCAACGGCGCGATCACGCCCGAAGAAGCGATCCGCAACTCGGCGAAGATTCTGGTCGAGCAGTTGATGGTATTCGCGCAGCTCGAAGGCGAAGGCCCGCTCGGCTTCACCGAGCCGCAGCAAGCGCGCAACACGCAGTTCGACCCGATCCTGCTGCGTCCGGTCGATGAGCTCGAGCTGACGGTGCGTTCGGCGAATTGCCTGAAGGCCGAAAACATCTACTACATCGGCGACCTGATCCAGCGCACCGAGACCGAACTGCTGAAGACCCCGAATCTGGGTCGCAAGTCGCTCAACGAAATCAAGGAAGTGCTGGCTTCGCGCGGGCTCACGCTCGGCGCGCGCTTGGAAAACTGGCCCCCGCAAGGCCTCGACAAGCGTTAAAGAGAGAAGAAGGGCTTCGCAAGAGGCCCGGTGCACCCGGCAGTACCTGATACGGCTGCCGGTATTCATAGTCAAGAAAGGAACAGCACCATGCGTCACCGTCACGGACTCCGCAAACTCAACCGCACCAGCGAGCATCGCCAGGCGATGCTGCGCAACATGTGCAATTCGCTGCTGCAGCACGAAGCGATCAAGACCACGGTCCCGAAGGCCAAGGAACTGCGTCGCGTCGTCGAGCCGCTGATCACGCTCGCGAAGGAAGCAACGCTGGCGAACCGCCGCTTGGCGTTCGACCGCACCCGCGATCGCGACATCGTCACGAAGCTGTTCAACGAACTGGGGCCCCGCTACAAGGCGCGCCCGGGTGGTTACACGCGCATCCTGAAGATGGGCTTCCGCGTTGGCGACAACGCGCCGATGGCCTTCGTCGAGCTGGTCGATCGCCCGGAAGTGGCGGCCACCGAAGGCGCCGCCGAAGAGTAATCGCGCTGAAGCATCCCAAGAAGGGCCGGCATCCGCTGGCCCTTTTGCTTTGACAGAAGGAACCTCGTCGGCCGACCAGGGTCTTGCCAGTCATCGCAGAATCGAGCCCTCATGCCCATCCGACATCCCCTGACCTTGTGGCTGCAGTTGCTCGCGGCCGTCCTGCTGTTCGCGGGCTTGCGGGTGGCCCATGCGGAGGAAGACTTTCTCGACCCCGAAGTCGCGTTCAAACTCGCAGCACGTGCGGTCGATGAGCGCACCGTCGAGGTCAGCTACACGGTCGCGCCCGGCTACTACCTGTACCGCGAGCAGTTCAAGTTTGCGGCCAACGGCGCGACACTCGGCGACGTGGTGCTGCCAGCCGGCAAGACCAAGTTCGACGAGACCTTTCAGAAGAACGTCGAAACCTACCGCGATGTCGTGCGCATCGCGATCCCTGTTACCCAGTCGGGCGCCACGCTCCAGCTGCTGGTGACGAACCAGGGGTGCGCCGACAAGGGCCTGTGCTATCCGCCGCAGCAGCGCGGCATCGAGGTCAAGCTCGCGGGCTTCGGCGGCGACGGCTCGGTGCGCGTGATGACGGCGAACGAGAATCTGGCGGCCACCTCGGGTGGCGCAACGAACGCATCGGCCGGCGCGGGCGCAGCACCGACGGCCTACGCGGCCGACGACGCCGGCATCGACGGCGCGCTGCGCGGCGGCAAGCTCTGGACAGTCGTCGGCGTGTTCCTCGTGGCGGGCTTGCTGCTGTCGCTCACGCCTTGCGTGCTGCCGATGCTGCCGATCCTGTCGTCGATCATCGTCGGGCAACGCGCACCGGTTTCGCGCGGCCGTGGCCTTGCGCTGGCGCTGAGCTACTCGCTCGGCGTGGCACTGGTCTACACCGCGCTCGGCGTGGCCGCCGGGCTGGCCGGCGAAGGCCTGGCCGCGGCCCTGCAGAAGCCCTGGGTGCTGGTGGCGTTCGCCTCAGGCCTCGTGGCACTGTCGCTGTC
>JANXVK010000385.1 GCA_025351675.1 Rhizobacter sp. | reverse complement strand
CCGAACTCGCGGCCGGGTTGCGCACCGACGGCTTGGGCACGCTGATCGGCGGCATCTTCAACACCTTCCCGTACACCAGCTTCTCGCAGAACGTGGGTCTGGTCGGCGTTACCGGTGTGAAGAGCCGCTGGGTCTGCGTGGCTGGCGGCGTGATCATGATCATCCTTGGCACGCTGCCGAAGATGGGGGCCTTCGTCGAAGCCATTCCGCAGTTCGTGCTCGGCGGTGCGGGCCTCGTGATGTTCGGCATGGTCGCGGCCACCGGCATCCGCATCCTGTCGTCGGTCGACTACAAGGGCAATCGCCACAACCTCTACATCGTGGCGCTGTCGATCGGCTTCGGGCTGATCCCGCTGGTGGCGCCGCGCTGGACCCAGCACATGTCGCACACCCTGCATCCGCTGCTCGAATCGGGCATCTTGCTGACGGCGGTGGCGGCCGTCGTGCTGAATATTTTCTTCAACGGCGCCAAGGGCGATGTGACGGAGGCCATCGGGGCCGCGAAGATGGCCGAGGCGCATTGAGGGCGATATGACGACGCTGCTGATCCGCCACGCGACGCTGCTCGTCACGATGGACGCGCAGCGCCGCGAGATTGCCGACGGCGCGGTGTTCGTGCGCGACAATGTGATCGAGGCGGTCGGCACGACCGGTGACTTGCCGGACACGGCTGACGAGGTGATCGAGGCGCGCGACCAGATCGTCATCCCCGGTCTGGTCAACACGCACCACCACATGGTGCAGACGCTGACCCGCGCGATGGTGCAGGACAACGAGTTGTTCGGCTGGCTGAAGGGCCTGTACCCGGTTTGGGCGAACCTGACGCCCGAGATGGTGAAGGTCTCAACGCAGACCGCGATGGCCGAGCTGCTGCTGTCGGGTTGCACGACCAGCAGCGACCACCTCTACATCTACCCGAACGGCGTGAACCTCGAAGACAGCATCGAGGGCGCATCCGAGATCGGCATGCGCTTTCACGCCGCGCGCGGCTCGATGAGCGTGGGCGAATCGAAAGGCGGCTTGCCGCCCGACGCGATCGTCGAAGACGAAGCGGCGATCCTGAAGGAGACGCAGCGCCTGATCGCGCGCTGGCACAACCCGGCGCGCTTCGCGATGCAGCGCATCGTCGTCGCGCCGTGCTCGCCGTTCTCGGTCAGCCGCGAGCTGATGCGCGATTCGGCGCTGCTCGCTCGGCAGCATGGCGTCTCGCTCCACACCCACCTCGCCGAGAACGACTTCGATGTCGCTTACACACGCGAGAAGTTCGGCTGCACGCCGGCCGAGTACGCGGAACAGCTCGGCTGGACCGGCCCGGACGTCTGGTGCGCCCACTGCGTCAAGCTCGACGCCCCCGGCATCGCGCTGTTCGCGCGCAGCGGTACCGGCGTCGCGCATTGCCCGTGCTCGAACATGCGGCTGGCCTCGGGCATCGCGCCGATCCGCGCGATGCGCGACGCCGGCGTGAGTGTCGGCCTCGGCGTCGACGGTGCCGCGTCGAACGATGCCGGCCACATGCTCGGCGAAGCGCGCATGGCGATGCTGCTGCAACGCGTGGCCCACGGCGCTGTCAACGGCCCGGCCGCGATGAGCGCGCGCGAGATCCTCGAGATCGCGACGCTCGGCGGCGCCAAGGTGCTGGGGCGCGACGACATCGGCGCGCTCACCGTCGGCATGGCCGCCGACATCGTCTGCGTGCCGCTCGACGGCATCGCCACCGCGGGTGCGCTGCACGACCCGCTCGCGGCGCTGGTGTTCTGCCAGATCCCGCAGGTGAAGCATTCGATCGTCAACGGTCGGGTGATCGTGCGCGATGGCGAGCTGACGACGTTGTCGCTGCCGCGCCTCCTCGCGCGCCACAACGCCCTGGCCGGCCAACTCGCGAATGCCGCACAGTCGACGCGCTGATTCGCTGCGGTGGCGCGTGGCGCGCCCGCGAGGGCTCGATGCGCCCCGCCCCGGCGACCCCGACCCAAGCAACTCGTCCCGAAGGAAGACCGCCATGCCCACCATCCGCATCGACATGTTCGAGGGCCGCACGCCGGAGCAGAAACGCGCGCTCGTCGCCGCGATCACCGATGCCTGCGTCAAGACGATCGGCGCCTCGCCCGAGAGCGTCGACATCCTGCTGTTCGACATCGCGAAGCAGAACTGGGCCAAGGGCGGCCAGCTGTGGAGCGACAAGCTGCCGAAGCCGCCCGCAGGCGGATGATCAGAACTGCAGGAACGTGACGCCGACGCCGAGACTGGTCTGGCGGAAGTTGTAGTCGGTCAGCGTTTCACCGTAGCCGGTGAATCCCTGTACGAACCAGCGCAGGCCGTTCGGCTGATCGTTGAAGATCGGGTAGGTCCACCCCGCCTGCACGGCCCCGTCCTTCGCGCCGCGCAGCGAGGTGCGATAAAGCAGCGAGGCCGTGTGCAGGCCGTGCGCCCAAGTGAGCTGGAACTCGCCGCGGCCGCGGTAGCTCGTCAGGTCGGGGTTGTTGTCGGTCTCGAGGCTCTCGTTCAGGCGCTGGTTGTAGCGCGCGGTGAACGACCAAGGGCCACGCTCGAACCCGGCGCCCAGGTAGACCCGGTTCCAGCTGCGCGAAAGCGGGTCGGATTGCCCGTTCGACTGGTGTGCCAGGCCGAACTGCGTGTAGCGCCACTGCCAACCGAACGGCAGCGCGCGCATGCTCTGCGGGCTGGCACGCACGTAGATCATTTCGGGCTGGTAGTCGGTGTTGCGGAACGGCTTGGAATCGGTCCCGTTATAGATCTGCCACATCGCCTGCTGCGTGAACGCCGCCCAGACGTCGCCGCCGATCAGCGGCACGTCCTGCGCGAGCTTGGTGCGCAAAGAGAGCTGGAACTTGGCCTCTTCGCGCCGGTAGTCGGGCTGCAGCACGGCCGCCTGCGTGGGCGACTGCGGCGCGCGGTTGATGCGGTTGGTGAAATGGATCGGCAGCACGTAGTTCGGCGCGTAGCCCACGAAGTTGAAGATGCCGCGCTTGTCGGAGGCGTCGAGCTCCCAGTATTTCGACAGCAAACCGGTCTCGGGTTTCGGCGCGGCGGTGTCGGGCAGCGCGGCGCCGGTGGGCGCGAGCAGCGAGGTCGCCGCGGGCTGCTGCGCCGCGGATCCGGTCGGCGCGGGTGCGCGGCCGGCGATGCTGTCGTAGCAGGCCAGGCGATCCGACGGCGCGCCGATCGCGGCGCAATGGTCGAGCGTCGGCGGCGGCGACGTCTGAGCTGCGGCCAGGGCGGGCAGGGCGATTGCGGTGAGCACTGCGAGGCGCAGCGATGTCGCGCGAATGCGCGGGTCGATTCGGTCAAAGGGCATGGTGAGAGGTCGTTGCAAGTACGGCGCCGATGGTAGCGGCAGCGCCGAGCCGCCCGCGTCGCGCGCTTGCGACAGCGTGGCGGCGCGAGCCCCGCAACGCCGCGGTCGGGGCCGCAGCGTTACCCGTCAGCCTTTGCAGGCCCTGGCTCGGCATCAGCACGATCTCGGTGATCGCACGGATGCCGAGCGCGTGGCCGCGGCATCAGACCTTGCCCAGTGCGCGCAATATCTTCTCCGGCGTGATCGGCTGCGAGGCGACGCGCGCGCCCAAGGGCGCGAGCGCGTCGTTGATCGCGTTCATCACCGCCGCCGGCGCGCCCGCGGTGCCGGCCTCGCCGGCGCCCTTGGCGCCGAGCGCCGAACTCTTGGTGGGCGTCTGCATGTGGGCGACGACGATGTCGGGCATCTCGGCGGCCATCGGCACCAGGTAATCGGCCATGCTGCCGTTGCTCATCGCGCCATTGGCGTCGTAGAGGCACTCCTCGAACAGCGCGCCGCCGATGCCCTGGACGATCGCGCCGCGGATCTGCTCGTCGACCAGCATCGGGTTGATGACCCGGCCGCAGTCTTCGACCGCCCAGTGGCCGAGCAGCTTGACGAACCCGGTGTCGGCATCGACCTCGACGTAAGACACCTGCACGCCGTTCGTGAAGATGAACGGATAGTCGCGCTGGGCGTAGTGGCGCGTCACCATCAGCTCGGGCGTGAAGCCTTCCGGCAAGGTGTCGCTGCGAAAGTACGCGATGCGGCCGAGCTCGGCCAGCGGCAACAGCTCGGCGCCGCTGGCGGCGTCGATCACCGCGCCGCGGCGCAGCAGCAGCGCGCCGCTCGCATCGTCGCCTTCGCGCTTCAGGATGACGGCGGCGGTCGCGAGGATGTTGGCGCGCAGCGCGAGCCCGGCCTGCAGCACCGCCTCGCCGCCGATGCCGGCGCCGCGCGAGGCCCAGGTGCCGCCGCCGTACGGCGTGGTGTCGGTGTCGCCGGTGATCACGCGCACTTGCGTATGCGCCACGCCCACTGCGTCGGCCGCGATCTGGGTGTAGATCGCCTCGGTGCCCTGGCCCTGCTCGCCGACGCTGCTGAGCACCGTGACCACGCCGCTCGGCTCGAGCCGCAGGGTCGCGCCGTCTTGCGACGCGATGCGCGCACCGCCGACGCCGTAGAACGCCGCGCTCGGATTCGTCAGCTCGATCAGGGTCGCGATGCCGATGCCGCGGTACACGCCTTTCGCGCGCAGCGTGGCCTGCTCGGCGCGCAACGCTTCGTAGCCGCAGAGCTCGCGCGCGCGCTGCAGGCAGGCCTCGTGTGAGAGCACCTCGAGCTTGATGCCGGAGGCGCCGGTGGCGGGGTAGGCATCGTCGGGGATGACGTTGGCGAGCCGCATCGCGAACGGGTCGATGCCCAGCTTTCGCGCAACGCCATCGACCAGCGCCTCGGTCACGGCGCAGGCGATCGGGTGGCCGACACCGCGGTACTGACAGGCCGGCACCTTGTTCTGGAACACGACCTTGAGTTGCGCGCGGTAGTGCTTGTGCTTGTACGGCCCGCCGGTCAGGTTCACGACCTGGTTGCCCTCGATGCCGCTGGTGCGCGGGAACATCGAGAACGGGCCGATGCCGGTCAGATCGTCGATCTCGAACGCGACGATCTCGCCGTCGGCCTTGGCGGCGATGCGCGCCTTGATGCGGTGCTCGCGCGCATGGATGTCGGAGACGAACGATTCGAGCCGGTCGGCGACGAACTTCACCGGCCGGCCGAGCAGCATGGCGACCGCGACGGTCGCGAAGTCGTCCGGGTACGCATGCACCTTGATGCCGAACGAGCCGCCGACGTCGCGGCAGATCACCCGCACCTGCGACTCGTTCAGGTCGAACTGGCGGCAGTACAGGTCCTGCATCATGTGCGGCGCCTGCTGCGAGTGGTAGACCGTGAGCCTGGCGTCGCCCGGGTTCCAGTCGGCAATCTGGCAGCGCGGCTCCAACGTCACGCCGGTGTGGCGGCCAAAAATATAGGTTTCCTCGAACACCGCGTCGGCGGCTGCGAAGGCTTCGTCGACGCCGCCGGTGTCGAGCGTGCGCGCGAAGCAGAGGTTGTCGCCGAGCTCGGGGTGGATCAGCGGCGTGGCGGGGTCGAGGGCGGTTTCGGTGTCGAGCACGGCGGGCAACTCTTCCCACTCGACCACCAGCTGCTGCAGCGCGTCTTCGGCCTGCACACGCGTCTCGGCGACGACCGCGACCACCGGCTCGCCCTGCCAGTGCGCCCGGTCGAGCGCGAGCGCGTGCTCGGGTGCGCTCTTGATGCCGGCGAGGTGTGCGAGCGTCGCGACCCAGGGCTTGCAGAGCCGGGCCACGTCGTGTCCGTCGAACACGCCGAGCACGCCCTGCATGGTGCGCACCGCGCTCGCGTCGATGCGCCCGATGCGCGCATGCGCGACCGGCGAGCGCCAGTAGACGACGTGCGCCATGCGCGGCAGCTCGATATCGTCGACGAACTGGCCACGACCCTGCACCAGCCGGCGCACGCCGGTGCGCGGCAGCGCGACGCCGATGTGGCGTTGGTCGGCGGTGACGTCGGCGATCTCGGGCAGGTGCCTGGTTTCGCGCGGGCTGTTCATGCGACCTCCCGTGGCATGGGCGTCGACACCGCAGCGAAGCCGCCGCGGCGTTGCACTTCGAGCACGTCGCAGACGGCGTCGACGATCGCGTGGTAGCCGGTGCAACGGCAGTAGTTGCCGCTCATCCACTCGCGCACCGCCTCGCGGTCGGCCTCGGGTGCGCGCTCGACGAGGTCGAGTGCCGCCATCAGCATGCCCGGCGTGCAATAGCCGCACTGCAGCGCGTTGCGGGCGATGAAGGCGTCTTGCAGCGCACGCAGCCGCGGCGAAGGTTCGGGCGTCTCGACGGTCTCGACCCGGCCGCCGTCGGCCTGCACCGCGAGCACCAGGCAGCCGCGCACGATCTCGCCGTCGAGCCGCACCGTGCAGGCGCCGCACACGCCGTGCTCGCAGCCGAGGTGCGAGCCTTTGAGGCCGCAGTCCTCGCGCAGGAAGTCGACCAGGTGGCGGCGTGGCTCGACCTCGCGCGTCGTCGGCGTGCCGTTGATCTCGACGCGGATGCGTTGCCGGGGAATCGTCGTGGTGTTCATCGGGTTCCTTCTCTGGAGACACCGGCACCAGCACCGGCGGCGAGCCGGCGCAGCGCCCGCTGCGTGAGCACGCCGGCCAGGTGCCGCTTGGTCGCGGCGTTGCTGGTGAGATCGCCGAACGGTTTGAGATCGGCGCCCAAGGTCTGCAGCGCCAGAACGATCGCCGCGTCGTCGAGCGTTGCGCCTTCGAGCGCGGCCTCGGTGCGTGCGGCGCGCAGCGGCCGGTCGTCGATGCCGAGGAACGCCAGGCGCAGGCCCGAGACCCGGCCATCGCGGAAGATGCCGCGGGCCGCCAGGCCGGCGATCGCGTAGTCGCCGCGGCGCCGCGCGAGCTCGTCGAATACCTGGTATTCGTGATCGGCCAGCGTTGGCACTTCCACGGCTGCGATCAGTTCGCCCGGCGCCAGCGCGGTCTCGAACAGGCCGATGAAAAAGTCGCGTGCCGCGACCCGCCGCTCGCCGCCTGCGCTCGTGAGCACCAGCGTGGCCTCGAGCGCGAGCGCGCAGGCCGGCCACTCGGCGGCCGGGTCGGCGTAGGCGAGCGAGCCGCCGAGGGTGCCGCGGTTGCGGATCGCGCGGTGCGCGATGTGAGGCGCCGCCTGTGCGAGCAGCGGCGCGTGCTGCGCGATCAGCGCCGAGGCTTCGATCTCGGTGTGCGTCGTCAGCGCGCCGATGCGCAGCGTGCGCCCGGCGAGCGTGACGCCGCGCAGGGCGGTGAGCCCGCCGATGTCGATCAGCAGCGCCGGCTCGGAGAGCCGCATGTTGAGCGTTGCGAGCAGGGTCTGCCCGCCGGCCAGCACACGCGCCTGGTCGCCGTGCTGCTGCAGCAGCGCGAAGACCTCGGGCAGTGCGGCAGCGCGCACGTAATCAAAGGAGGGGGCTTTCATCGCGGCGTGGGGTTGGCTCGGGGAGCGGCTCCGGGTGGTGTGGGTGGGATGAAGGGGATGGGAATTCGGGTTTGTCGGGATTGGTCACTATTGACCAACGGCTCAACAATGTTCGCAGCATTGAGCAAATGGTCAATACCGCAAAAACCCGAATCCCCCGGCCGGCCGTCCAAGCCGCCGCAGCGGCGGCATTGCCAGCACCCGCACCGGCGCCCACGCCGGCACCGCGGCGCCGGCTTGGCGCGGCCGAGCGCGAGCGCCTGATCCTGATCGGTGCGGCCGACTTCTTTGCGCGCCGCGGCCTCGAGGCGCAAACCCGCGAGCTGGCCGACGAGCTCGGCATCACGCACGCGTTGCTTTTCCACTACTTTCCGACCAAGAGCAAGCTGATCGAACGCGTCTACGAGCAGCTGATCGCCGGCCGCTGGGATCCCGCTTGGGAACAGCTGCTCGACGGCCCGTTGCCGGTCGAAGACAAGCTCTGCCGCTTCTACGGGGCCTACCTTGCCGCGATCCTCACGCCCGAGTGGCTGCGCACGCTGGTGCACTCGGGGCTGGCCGACGGGCTGATCCCGGCGCGCTACTTCGGGCTGTTGCGCGAGCGCCTGTTTCCGCGCCTGGTGCGCGAGACGCGGCGTGCCTGCGGCAGCCGGTCGCGCGCGGCGCCGTCGATGCGCGAGGAGGCGCTGATCCTCGGCTTCCACGGCGGGCTGATCTACCAGCTCGGGATCATGCCGCTGGTGTACGGCCAGCACTTCCGCGGCCACGGTGACGCGAACGTCACCGAGGTCTTTATTCGCGACATGGTGCAGGCCTACCTGACGCAGGCGGCGCGTGTCGTGCCGACTGCGCGCCCGCGCTGAACCCAGGGAGCCCGACCGATGGCACTGACTCTGAACCACTATTCGATCCGCAGCGCCGACCTCGACGCCTGCCGCAGCTTCTACACAGGGGTGCTCGGGCTCGCGGTCGGGCCGCGGCCCGAGTTCCCGTTTCCCGGGCTGTGGATGTACGAGGGCGACACCACCGTGTGGGCGAACGCGGTCGTGCACATCATCGGCATCGACCGCAACAACCCGAAAGGTCTGCAGGGCTACCTCGGCGACCGCGACGAGGCCACGCTGAAGGGCACCGGCGTCGTCGACCACGTCGCGTTCTTCGCGACCGGGCTGCTGCCGATGCGCGAGCGCCTGAAAGGCCTCGGCATCGAGGCGCGCGAGCGCACCGTGCCGGGCTTGGGCTTGCATCAGCTGTTCCTCGACGACCCGAATGGCGTCGTCATCGAGCTCAACTACCCGGTCGCCGAGGCCGGATGACTTCACAACGGGTGCTCGTCGCCGGTGGCTCGCTCGGTGGGCTGCTGGCCGCCAACGTGCTGCTGCGCGCCGGGCACAACGTGCGCCTGCTCGAGAAATCCGCGCACTCGCTCGACGGCCGCGGTGCCGGCATCGTCACGCACGGCGCGCTGCTCGGTGCGTTGCGCGCGGCCGGCGCCGTGGTCGACGACACGCTCGGCGTCGCCGTCGGTGCGCGGGTTGCGCTCGATGCCCGCGGCGCGGTCATCGCGCGCACCGAGCATCCGCAGCTGCTGACCTCGTGGAGCCGCCTGTACGCGCTGCTGCGCGCGGCGCTGCCGGCCGAACGCTACCTCGGGGGCCACGAGGTGGTCGAGGTGCAGCAGTCGGCTGCCGGCGTGCAGGTGCACTGTCGCGGTGGCCAGCGTTTCGAGGCCGACCTGCTGGTCGCCTCCGACGGCATCCGCTCGGTCGTGCGCGGCCGGCTCGCGCCGCAGGTGCAACCGCAGTACGCCGGCTACGTGGCGTGGCGCGGGGTCTGCGACGAGGCCGTGCTGTCGCGCCGCACCCGGGCGACGTTGTTCGACCATTTCGGCTTCGGCCTGCCCGACGGCGAGCAGATCATCGGCTACCCGGTCGGGCAGGCCGAAGCCGAAATGGTCGAACAACGTCGCCCGGGTGCGGCGCGACAGCACGGCCTCGTCGCAGACCCCGCGCCACGCCACGTAGCCGGCGTACTGCGGTT
>JANXVK010000241.1 GCA_025351675.1 Rhizobacter sp. | reverse complement strand
GTCAAGCAGTACCAGAAGCTGTTCGCGATGGACGGCGTCGAGCTCGAGATTCGGCCATCGGCATTGCAGGCGATCGCGCGCAAGGCGCTGAAGCGCAAGATCGGCGCGCGCGGCCTGCGCTCGATCATGGAGCAGTCGCTGATCGACACGATGTTCGAGCTGCCTACGCTCGATGGCGTGGCGAAGGTGGTGCTCGACGAGCACACGATCGAAGACGAAGCCAAGCCGCTGCTCGTCTACCGCGAGCAGAAGGCGAGCGCCTGACAACAGGCGCCGCACACATCAGTCCGGGTTCGCCGTGATGGCAGTTCGTGCCGCGGCTTCTTGCAAATGAACGCTCAGGCCCTCAAATCGGCTTGAGAAAGAGAGGAATCCCCCATGTCCGGACATCCCGTTTTGCCTGCCGAACAGATCACCCTGCCGCTGCTCCCGCTGCGCGACGTGGTCGTCTTCCCCCACATGGTGATCCCGCTGTTCGTGGGCCGCCCAAAGTCGATCAAGGCGCTCGAAGTCGCGATGGAAGCCGGCCGGCAGATCATGCTGGTCGCGCAGAAAGCCGCCGGCAAAGACGAGCCCAAGCCCGACGATATGTTCGATGTCGGCTGCGTCTCGAGCATTCTGCAGATGCTGAAGCTGCCTGACGGTACCGTGAAGGTGCTGGTCGAGGGCATCCAGCGCGCGAACACGCACAGCATCAGCGACAACGGCGAATACTTCGTCGCCGACGTCACGCCCGTGCCGCCCGAACTCGACACCAAGCCCGAAATCGAGGCGCTGCGCCGCGCGGTCACGCAGCAGTTCGACCAGTACGTGAAGCTGAACAAGAAGATCCCGCCCGAGATCCTGACCTCGATCGCCGGGATCGACGATGCGGGTCGGCTCGCCGACACGATCGCCGCGCACCTGCCGCTGAAGCTCGAGAACAAGCAGTCGGTGCTCGATCTCTACGCAGTCGACAAGCGGCTCGAGAAGCTGCTGGAACAGCTCGAGCACGAAGTCGACATCCTGCAGGTCGAGAAGCGCATCCGCGGGCGCGTCAAGCGCCAGATGGAAAAGAGCCAGCGCGAGTACTACCTGAACGAACAGGTCAAGGCGATCCAGAAGGAACTCGGCGACGGTGAAGACGGCGCCGACATGGAAGAGCTCGAGAAAAAGATCATTGCCGCGAAGATGCCGAAAGACGCGCGCAAGAAGGTCGACGCCGAGTTCAAGAAACTCAAGCTGATGTCACCGATGTCGGCCGAAGCGACGGTCGTGCGCAACTACATCGACACGCTGGTCAATCTGCCGTGGGCAAAGAAGACCAAGATCAAGCACGATCTGGCATTCGCCGAAGCGGTGCTGAACGAAGACCACTACGGCCTCGACAAGGTGAAAGACCGCATCCTCGAATACCTCGCGGTCCAGCAGCGCGTTGACAAGGTCAAGTCGCCGATCCTGTGCCTGGTCGGCCCCCCGGGCGTCGGCAAGACCTCGCTCGGCCAGAGCGTGGCGCGTGCCACCGGCCGCAAGTTCGTGCGCATGGCGCTCGGCGGCGTGCGTGACGAAGCCGAAATTCGTGGACACAGAAGAACCTACATTGGTTCGATGCCAGGAAAGGTGCTGCAAAGCCTGACCAAGATCGGCACGAAGAACCCGTTGTTCCTGCTCGACGAAATCGACAAGCTGGGCATGGACTTCCGCGGCGACCCGTCGAGCGCACTGCTCGAGGTGCTCGACCCGGAGCAGAACCATACGTTCAGCGACCACTACGTCGAGGTCGACTTCGACTTGAGCGACACGATGTTCATCGCCACGTCGAACTCGATGAACATCCCGCCGGCGCTGCTCGACCGGATGGAAGTGATCCGCCTGTCGGGCTACACCGAAGACGAGAAGGTCAACATCGCGCTGAAGTACCTGCTGCCGAAGCAGGAGAAGAACAACGGCGTCAAAGTCGAAGAGATGGAGATCACCGAGTCGGCCGTACGCGGCATCGTGCGCTACTACACGCGTGAAGCCGGCGTGCGCTCGCTCGAACGCGAGATCAGCAAGATCTGCCGGAAGGTAGTAAAGGCGACCCAGCTCAAGCAGGCTACCGGCAAGGTCGTTGTCACCGACGAGAACCTGAACAACTACCTCGGCGTGCGCAAGTACGACTACGGTCAGGCCGAGAAGAAGAACCAGGTCGGTCAGGTGGTCGGCCTCGCTTGGACCGAGGTCGGCGGTGATCTGCTGACGATCGAGGCGGCGGTGATGCCAGGCAAGGGTCAGATCATCCGCACCGGGCAACTCGGCGACGTGATGAAGGAGTCGGTCGAAGCCGCCCGCTCGGTGGTACGCAGCCGCGCCCGCCGGCTCGGCATCAAGGACGAGATGTTCGAGAAGCGCGACGTGCACATCCATGTGCCCGACGGCGCGACCCCGAAAGACGGCCCGAGCGCGGGCGCCGCGATGACGACGGCCTTCGTGTCGGCGCTGACCGGCATTCCGGTGAAGGCCAATGTCGCGATGACCGGCGAGATCACGCTGCGCGGCGAGGTGACGGCGATCGGCGGCTTGAAGGAGAAGCTGCTGGCGGCGCACCGCGGTGGCATCACGACCGTGATCATCCCGGAAGAGAACGTCAAGGACTTGCAGGACATCCCTGAAAACGTCAAGAACAAGCTCGAAATCGTGCCGGTCAAATGGATCGATCGCGTGCTCGAAGTGGCGCTGGAGCGGGTGCCCGAAGCCTTGCCGGAAGACGAACCGGTGAAGGCTGCTGAGGAAGCTGCGAAGCCAGCGGCGCCTCCGGCCGGGGCGGAATTGTTGACGCACTGAGCTTCGTACGAGGCTGGCTTGCAGGGTAGCCTTTTTTCAGCCTATAATTCGGGCTCTGTTGGCGACACGTGGCTCACACGAGCGGCGACAGAAATGCGGGAGTAGCTCAGTTGGTAGAGCGCAACCTTGCCAAGGTTGAGGTCGAGAGTTCGAGACTCTTCTCCCGCTCCAACTTTGGCGAACAGAAGTCGGGGTCAAAGGGAAGCCGAGTGCTTCCCTTTTTCTTG
>JANXVK010000237.1 GCA_025351675.1 Rhizobacter sp. | reverse complement strand
GCCGACCGCGATCGCACCGAGCTTCACGTCGCTCGAGACCGCGAGCAGCAACGCGACGAAACCGATCGCGCCAGCGCCGAGCACCGCGATCGATGCCGGCTTCAAGGCGCCGACGTCGCGCCGGATCACGCGCAGCGGCGGCACCTGGGCGAGTTGCAGCACCGGCGGCAGGCCGAAGCCCATCAGCAGCGTGAAGCCGACGCCGATGCCGAACAGTGCCGGCCACAGGCTCGGTGCCGGCAGCGCCGAATCGACCAGCCCGGCGAGCAGCAGCACGAACACGTAGTGCACCGCGAAGCCGAGCACGACGCCGGCCACGCTCGCGATCAAACCGATCGCGGTGAACTCCGCGATGTACTGCGCCGCGATCGTGCGCTGCGGCAGGCCGAGCACGCGCAGCATCGCGCAGTCGTCGAGGTGGCGGCTCGCGAAATCGCGCGAGGCGATGCCGACCGCGACGGCCGCGAGCAGCGCCGACAGCAGCGCGACCAGGTTCAGGAACTTGGCCGCGCGGTCGAGTGTCTGGCGCATCTCGGGCCGGCCGGTGGCGAGCGATTCGACGCGCAGCCCGCGCAGGCTGGCGCTCTTGATCTGCGCCTCGGCCCAGTCGACGAACTGGCGAACCGGTGCTTCGGTGGCGCCGGCCACAGCGAGGCGGTAGGTGACGCGGCTGGCCGGCTGGATCAGGCCGGTCGCGGGCAGGTCGGCCTCGTTCAACAACACGCGCGGCGCGAACGATGAGAAGCCGGTGCCACGGTCGGGCTCGTTGACGATGCTTTGCGCGATGCGCAGGCTGGCGTCGCCGAGCAGCAGCATGTCGCCGGTCTGAAGGTTCAACGCGCCGAGCAGCGCCGGGTCGACCCAGACGCTGCCGGCCGCGGGCGCGCCAGTGCGCACTTCGTCTTTCGTGCCGGCCGCACCGCCGACCGTGACCTTGCCGCGCAACGGGTAGGCGTCACTGACCGCCTTCACACTGACGAGGCGCGAGGCGCCACCCTGCGATTCGGTTGCGCGACCCATGCTCGGAAAGCCGGCGGTCGTCGCCGTTGTCAAACCGAGCTCGCGCGCCTTGGCGGCGAACGCGGCCGGCGCGGGCTGGTCCGACGAGATGATCGCGTCGCCGCCGAGCAGTTGGCGTGCGTCGCGCGCGAGGCCGCCGTTGATGCGGTCGGCGAAGAAGCCGACCGCGCTGAGCGCCGCGACCGCGAGCATCACCGCGACCACCAGCAGGCGCAACTCGCCGGCACGAAAATCGCGTGCCATCTGGCGCCAGGCCAGCCGCCAGACAGAAGGGGCGCGGGCGATTGTCGTGGTCGTGTCGGTCATGGAGGCGGAACTTACACGACTCCGCCGGGCTCCCACCGGGTCAAGGACTTTGCGCGCCCGCCGGGTCGCCCCAAGGGCGAACACCGGAGTGCGCAGCACGAAGGACTCCAATGAACGGTGCATGCAAGCGCCTCGAACGCACACACGCGGCCCCGGTGCTGTAATGACCGCATGAAGAACACTGCCCTGCCCGCGATCTTCGTCTCCCACGGCTCGCCGATGATCGCGCTCGAACCCGGCGCCGCGGGCGCGTTCATGAAGACGCTCGGTCCGGCGATCGACGCCGAGTTTGGCCGCCCGAAAGCGATCCTCGTGGTCTCGGCCCACACCGCCGCGCGCGCACCGGTGCTGCTGGCCGCGGCGCGACACCAAGCGGTCTACGACTTCGGCAACTTCGATTCGCGTTTGAACGAGATGCGCTACGACGCGGCCGGCGCCCCCGATCTCGCGCGCCGGGTGGCCGCGCTGCTCGAAGGCGCGCAACTCGCGTCGCACACGCTCGACGAAGGCGGCCTCGACCACGGCATCTGGACGGCGCTGCGCTACATCTACCCGCACGCCGACGTGCCGATCCTGCCGCTCGCGTTCGTGCCGAACCAGTCGCCGGCGCAGCAGCTCGCGCTCGGCGCCGCGCTCAGCTCTCTCGCCGACGAAGGCGTGCTGATCCTGGGCACCGGCAGCATCACGCACAACCTGCGGCGCGCTTTCGCCGGCGGGCTGCGACCCTCGGCCAAGCAGCCCGAGGTCCCCGAGAGCGCAGCCTTCCGCGAGTGGATGCGCGCGCGCAGCGAAGCACGCGACTGGGAATCACTCGCTGACTACCGCCGCAGCGCGCCGCATGCCGTCGACATGCACCCGACCGACGAGCACCTGCTGCCGTGGTTTGTTGCCGCCGGCGCCGGCGGGCGCGACGACGCGCCGGTGCGGCTGCACGCGAGCGTCGAGATGGGCAGCATCGGCATGGATGCCTATGCGTTCGGGCCTAACGCAGCGCGCCTCGCGAACCACTTCGAGTCGGCCGAAGCCGCCCTCTCGCATTGATGGAAAAGCCCGGCCCGGTCGTCGCGACCCCGCTGCTGCTGACGGCGCGGCTGCGACTCGTCGCCGCCGACGAGTCGCTGGCCGCCGCGCTGCTCGACTTCCACGAGCGCAACCGTGCCCACCTCGCCCCTTGGGATCCGCCGACCGAGGCCGGCTTCTTCACCGAGGCCGTGCAGGCGCGCCGGTTGCACGACGCGGCCGCCGCGTTCGCCGCCGGCATCGGGTTTCGCTACCTGCTGCAACCGATCGGCGACGCGAGCCGCGTGATCGGCAGCATCAATTTCTCGAACATCGTGCGCAGCGCGTTCCAGAGCTGCAACTTGGGCTACGCGCTCGACCAGCAGTACGAGGGCCAGGCGGTGATGACCGAGGCGTTGCGCTGCACGATCGGCGAGCTGTTCTCGCCGCGCGTCAACCTGCACCGCATCCAGGCCGCCTACCGGACCGAGAACTGGCGCAGCGCCGAGGTGTTGAAGCGCCTGAATTTCCACGACGAGGGCGTCTGCCCCGACTACCTGTTCATCGACGGCCTGTGGCGCGTCCACCGGCTGGTGGCGCTGCTGAACAAGGGGTTCGTCGAGCCGGCGTCGTGGCGCGCAGGCTGAGCGCCCCCCCTTGAACGCGGGATGGTCCGGCATGGGGGTCAAGGCGCACGCTCACGCACGCGAGTTCTCGCCCCCCCCCCAGCCGATCGGAGATGCCATGTCCAAGATGCCCACCCTGAAGCAGACCGCCCTCGCAACACTGGTCGCGCTCGGTTCGATGTCGGCCGCGCTGCCGGCACGGGCCGACACGATCGACTGGGCGTCGTGGAGCAATGTCGTCGTCGGCAACACGACCGGCGCGGCAACGGCCACCTTCGCCGCAGTGGGCGTCACCGCGAGCTACACCGGCGAGATTCAGCAGTTGGTGCCGAACTACCCGAGCTACGGCCCGGCCGGCACCTTCAACGGCGGGACGATCGGAAACGCGCCGGCCAGTACCGACGGCATCCTGCGGATCATCGGCGGCACGGCCACCGCCACGAACACGATCACCTTCTCGCAGGCTGTGCTGAATCCGGTCATCGCGATCTGGAGCTTGGGCCAAGGGGGCATCCAGGCCCAGTTCGCATTCAACCAGGCCTTCACGATTCAGGCGGGCGGCCCGACCAACGAATACGCCGGCAGCTCGATCACCTCGATCGGCAACGTCGTCTACGGCAATGAGGGCAACGGCGTGGTCCAGTTCACCGGCAGCTTCACGTCGATCAGCTGGACGAATCCGGTGGCCGAGAACTGGTACGGCTTCACGGCCGGAGTACCGGTCACGGCCGTGCCGGAACCTGGAACCTACGCGCTGATGCTGGCCGGGCTGGGCGCACTCGCGTTCGTCGCGAGGCGCCGCAAGAACGCCTGATCGGCCTCGACGAGGCCGAGAGGCTCAGCCCTCGGCCTTCACGCAACGCTCACTCAACCTTCAAGCAGCACGAATCCCCGCTCGCCTCGCGCCCGACTTCGACGCTCACCACGCGCCAGTCGGGCGCTTTCACTTGGTCGTGGATGAAGCGGCAGAGGTTCTCGAGCGTCGCCGCGCCAAGACCCTCGACATCGTCGAGCAGGCGGTGGTCGAGTTGTCCCCTGACCTGTTCGATCGCCTCGCGCAGCGACGCGAGGTCGACGACCATGCCGGAGCGCGGGTCCGGCACGCCACCGACCGTGACCTTGGCGCGGTAGGTGTGGCCGTGGATGCGCCGGCTCGCGTCGGCTTCGTGTTCGCGCCGCAGCGTGTGAGCCGCCTCGAAGAAGAATCGCTGGGTGAGTTCGTAGGTCACAGGCGCACCTTCGTGCTGCGCACTACGCGGCATTCGCTGAGGGCCACGAGGGGGCCTCTTCGTCGTCCTCGGCGGCCCGGCGAACTCATCGGATGCCGATCGTCTTGTGCGTCTGCACGCTGAGCCGCCAGCGCGGGTCGGCGAGGCAGGCTTTGATCGCGTGTTGCGTGTTCTCGCGCACCAGCGGGCCATCCATCGGCTGCAGCAGGAAGTGATCGAAGGCCAGCCCGGCGAGCGCATCGAGATCCTGCCCTGCCTGGGGCACGACCACTTTGAGCTCGTGCCCGTGGCGCAGCTTCAGTGTCGCGCCGACCTTCGGGCTGACGCAGATCCAGTCCAACCCCGGCGGCGGCTCGACCGTGCCGTTGGTCTCGACCGCGATCTCGAAACCATGCGCGTGCAGCGCCTCGACGAGCGCGCTGTCGACCTGAAGCAGCGGCTCGCCGCCCGTCAGCACGACGAGCCGCCGGCCTTGGCCCGATTGCGGCCAACAGGAGTCGATCGACGCCGCGAGCCGGGCCGCCGACTCGAACTTGCCGCCCAGCGTGCCATCGGTGCCAACGAAATCGGTATCGCAGAAACGGCAGACCGCGGTCTCGCGGTCGGTCTCGCGACCCGACCAGAGGTTGCAACCCGCGAAGCGGCAGAACACCGCCGGTCGACCGGCGTTGATGCCTTCGCCTTGCAAGGTGTAGAAAATTTCTTTCACGCTGTAGGTCATCGCAAGCTCCTGTCGGAGCGGTGACCGGTGACAGCGCCAAGCGTCGCGCCCAGCGAAACGCTGGCGCGGGCGAGGTTTTTGAACATGGTGTTCCTCTACATGGCCCCGGATTGGAGAACGCAAACCGCCGGCGGGGGCACGCGGGCGGCGGTGTGCGATTGTCGCAGACCCTCGGGAGCAAGCGATTACTTGCGACTGCTTCTCATTTGCATTAGTTTGCCGCCTGACGAACGGAGAGCCCCATGGCCGAGCTGACCCCGAACACCGAAGAACACGAGTTGCCCTGCATCGAAGCGGTGCTCGCCGGCACGCTGGCGCTGATGACCGGCTACAGCCAGGCCCTGCAGGCTGAACTCGACCCCGCGCAGCGGCTGCGCATGGGCGTGAAGATCAGCGAAAACCTCGCGCTTCTGATGGACCACCCGATGCTGTCGCTCGGATTCCGGCAGGTCGTGCGCGGGCTGCGTGGCCGCTGGCAGGCGATGAGCGAGTGCACGGTGCAGGCCGCGCACGATTGCGCCTGCGGCGGGTCGGTCGCGGTGGCGACGCCTGGCCGCTTTCAGGTCCCGGGGCCGAAGCGCCTGCAATGAGGTGCGTGCGCTGAGGCGCCTCAGACCGCCGGCTTGTCGCTCGCCGCGTAGTCAGCGTGCAGCTCGACCGGCTTCTTCGAGCGCCTGCGCATCCGGATGTTGAGCATCTCGACCGCGACCGAGAACGCCATCGCGAAGTAGACGTAGCCCTTCGGCACGTGCTGGCCGAAGCCTTCGGCGATCAGCACGACGCCGATCACGACCAGGAACGACAGCGCCAAGACCTTGATCGTCGGGTGGTTCGAGACGAAGCGCCCGATCGCACCAGCGAACAGCATCATCAGGCCGACCGACAGGATCACCGCCGCGACCATCACCTCGACCTGATCGACCATGCCGACCGCGGTGATGATCGAGTCGAGCGAGAACACCATGTCGATCACCATGATCTGCAGGATCACCGCGGTGAACGTTGCCTTCACCGCACTCGACGCATGGCCCTCTTCGCCTTCGAGCGACTGGTGGATCTCAACGGTCGATTTGTAGATCAGAAACAGGCCACCGGCGATCAGGATCAGGTCGCGGCCCGATATCTCTTGGCCAAGCACGGTGAACAGCGGCGCCACCAGGCCGATGATCCACGACAGCACCAGCAGCAGCCCGATGCGCATGAACATCGCCATGAACAGGCCGATGCTTCGAGCGCGCTCGCGCTGCGCCGGGGGCAGCTTGTCGACGAGGATGGAAATGAAGACGATGTTGTCGATGCCCAGAACGAGCTCGAGCGCGGTCAGCGTTGCCAGTGCGATCCAGGCTTGCGGATCGGTCAGAAGTTCAAGCATCGGTAGCCGTGGGTGTAGATGACGATCGCACCGATGATAGGTGCCGGGAACTCAGGCAGCCGCAAAGACCTTGTGCAACTCCTGATTCCAGCGCGCCTTGGTGTCGGCGTCGACGAAGCTGGCCTCGAAGCTGTTGGCCGCGAGTTGGTGCGCGTGTCGCGCCGTCAGCTGTGGCAACGCCGCGAAGGCTTCGAGGTAGTTCTGGTTGATGTAGCCGCCGAAGTAGGCCGGGTCGTCGGAGTTGACGGTTGCGCACAGGCCGGCGTCGAGGAGCGCGGCGAGATTGTGCTCGCCCATCGTCGGGTAGACGCAGAGCTTGACGTTCGACAGCGGGCACACTGTCAACGGGATGCGCTCGGCCACGAGCCGCTTCACCAGCGCCGGATCGCCCATGCACGCGACGCCATGGTCGATGCGCTCGACGTGCAGCACGTCGAGCGCGCTCCAGATGTAGGCCGGCGGCCCTTCTTCGCCGGCATGCGCGACGAGGTGCAGGCCGAGCTCGCGGCAGCGCGCGAACACGCGCGCGAACTTCTCGGGCGGGTTGCCCTTCTCGCTGCTGTCGAGGCCGACGCCGATGAACCGGCCTCGGTACGGCAGCGCAGCTTCGAGCGTGGCGAACGCGGCCTCTTCGCTGAGGTGGCGCAAGAAACACAGGATCAGCGCGCCGCTGACGCCGAGTTCGCGCTGCGCGGCTTCGCAGGCGCGCGTGAGGCCTTCGATCACGGTGCCGATCGGCACGCCGCGTTCGGTGTGCGTCTGCGGATCGAAGAACAGTTCGGCGTGGACGACGTGGTCGGCGGCGGCGCGCTTGAAGTACGCCACGCCCAAGTCGAAAAAGTCTTGCTCCTTCAGCAGCACGCTGGCGCCGGCGTAGTAGATGTCGAGAAAGCTCTGCAGGTCGGTGAACGCGTAGGCCGCGCGCAGCGCCTCGACATTCGCATAGGGCAGGCTCACGCCGTTGCGCTGCGCGAGCGCGAAGATCAGCTCGGGTTCGAGCGAGCCTTCGATGTGGATGTGCAGCTCGGCCTTGGGCATCGCGCACAGGAGTGCGGGCAGGCGATCGCGGGGAATGTCGAAGTCAGAGGGTGCCATGGTGGTTCCGGAGCTGCGTTGGATTGTGCCAACTCCGCCACGCGTGCGTTTCAGCGCGCCCCTTGCGTAATGTGTGCATGGGGCAACGACCCCGAGCCGGGCACCAGCGCGGCTGACATCAACACAACTTCAGGAGTGATCCATGCCCGTTCGTCTCGTCGTCGCCGCAGGGGCCGCCCTCTTGTTCGCCTCGACCTCGCTGACGCACGCGCAGCAGGCTTCGGCACCAGCCGCCATCCCCTCCGCGGCGCCGACACCCGCGCCAGCCCCGGCATCGGCTCCGGCCGCGGTCGCCGCCAGCACCGAAGCCGGTGACGGCAAGGTCGCCTACTACGGCCGCAAGTTCGCCGGCCGCATGACCGCCAACGGCGAGCGCTTCAACCCGAACGCGCTGACGATGGCGCACAAGACCTTGCCGTTCGGCACGCTGGTGAAGGTCACCAACCCGAAGAACAAGCGCAGCGTCGTTGTGCGCGTCAACGACCGCGGCCCGACCACGCCGGGCTTGGTCGGCGACCTGTCGCTGGCCGCCGCCAAGAAGCTGCACATGGTGAAGTCGGGCGTGATCGAAGCCAAGCTCGAAGTCGTCGGCAAGGGCAGGTCGGGCACAGAGGCCCACAAGAGCAAGAAGGCCTGACCGGCACGCGCCGAAGTCGGCCGGCACGAGCCGGCCACACCATGAAAAACGCCGCCCGGGCGCAAACCCGGGCGGCGTTTTCTGTGGGCCGACGGGACGGCTTACTTCTTGTCGTCGCCCGGCACCTTGCCTTCGACGCCCTTGACGTAGAACTTCACGCCGCCGAGGAACTTGTCGTCGGCGACCGCGTCCTTGGCCAGCACTTCCTTGCCGTCGGAGCCGACGATCGGACCCTTCCAGATCACGAAGCTGCCGTCCTTCAGCCCGGCCTTGACGGTCTCGACCTTGGCCTTCAGTTCGGCCGGCACCTTGTCGGAGATCGAGATGATGTCGATCGCACCTTCCTTTACACCCCACCACGCGCCTTCATTGCCCTTCCAGGTGCCGTCGAGCGCGTCCTTGGTGGCCTTGATGTAGTACGGCGCCCAGTTGATGATCGCCGAGGCGAGGTGCGCCTTGGGGGCGTAGGCGGTCATGTCGCTGTCCCAGCCGAAGGCCATCTTGCCGGCCTTCTCGGCGGTTTGCAGCACAGCCGACGAGTCGGTGTTCTGCATCAGCACGTCGGCGCCGCCGTTCAGCAACGACTGCGCGGCTTCGGTCTCTTTCGGCGGGTTGAACCATTCGTTGACCCAGACCACCTTGGTCTTGACCTTCGGGTTCACCGACTGCGCGCCGAGGGTGAAGCTGTTGATGTTGCGGATAACTTCCGGGATCGGAATCGAGCCGACCACGCCAATGGTGTTCGTCTTGGTCATGCCGCCCGCGATCACGCCGGCGAGGTACGCGCCCTCGTACGTGCGCGAGTCATAGGTCCGCATGTTGTCGGTCTGCTTGTAGCCGGTGGCGTGCTCGAACT
>JANXVK010000178.1 GCA_025351675.1 Rhizobacter sp. | reverse complement strand
GGTGCCGTCGAAGTCGGCCAGGCCGTGCGCGTCGGACGGAAAGTGCGCCGGCACCCAGTCGAGCAGCAGGCCGAGCCCCTCGGCATGGCAGCGATCGACGAAGCGGCGAAAACCCGCCGGGTCGCCGAAGCGCGAGGTCGGCGCGTACAGGCCGATCGGCTGGTAGCCCCAAGAGCCGTCGAACGGGTGCTCGCTGATCGGCAGCAGCTCGAGGTGCGTAAAACCCATCTCGCGCGCATACGGGACCAGCTCGCTCGCGAGTTCGTCCCAGTTGAGCCAGCGGCCGTCGGCGCCGCTGTGGTGATCGTGCTTGCGGCGCCACGAGCCGAGATGCACCTCGTAGATGCTGATCGGCGCATCGGGCGCGTTCGCACGCTGGCGCGCCTCCGACTTCGGCACCACCGACGGCATGCGCGCGACCACGCTCGCGGTGGCGGGGCGCAGCTCGCACTGCAATGCGTACGGGTCGGCCTTCTGCGGCAGCGCGCGGCCGTCGCGTGCGCGGATCTGGTACTTGTACTTCGCACCCACGCCGACGCCGGGCAGAAAGATCTCCCAGACGCCGCACTCGCGGCGCAGCCGCATCGGGTGGCGGCGCGCGTCCCAGTGGTTGAAGTCGCCGACCACGCTGACCTGCGATGCGTTCGGCGCCCACACCGCGAAGCTGGTACCGGCCACGCCGAGCATGACGCGCTGTGCCGCGCCGAGCACTTCGAACGGTCGCAGGTGCGAGCCTTCGCCGAGCAGCCAGAGGTCGAGCTCGCCGAGCACCGGCGGGAATCGATACGGGTCGTCGACAATCGTCGACTGCTCGTCGTGCCAGCGCACTTGCAGCCGGTAGTTCGGGCACTCGACGGTGCTGAGCAGACCCTCGAAGAAACCGTCGGCATGGCGCGGTGTCAGCGTGCCGATCAGCTCGCCGTTGCGGGCGTCGAGAACGGCCACCCGGGTCGCGCCGGGCAGCATCGCACGCAGCCACGGCCGGCCCGAAGCGTCGGCGTGAATGCCGAGCACGGCGAACGGATCACCGTGCGCGGCGTGGCGAAGGGCGTCGATCGCAGCGTGGTGAAGCATCAGGGGGTCGGTTCTCGGGGTGCCGACGCATCCTAACAAGCGTTTCGCTCAGCGTGACTCCGGCGTGATGCCCCAGATCTGCTTCGCGTACGCGCGGATTGTGCGGTCGGACGAGAACGCGCCCATGCCCGCCACGTTCGCGATCGCGCGCTCGGCCCACTGACCCGGATCGCGGTACAGCGCATCCACCTTCAGCTGGGTCGCGACATACGATTCGTAGTCGGCCAGCAGCAGGTAGTGATCGCCACCCCACAGCAGCGAATCGACCAGCCCACGGTAGCGCGCCGGCTCGTCGGGCGAAAACGCCCCGCCCGAGATCGCATCGAGCACCGCCTTCAGCGCCGGGATGCGCTCGTAGAAGCGCAGCGGCTGGTAGCCGCTGCCCTTCAGCGCCATCACCTCGGGCGCCTTCAGCCCGAAGATGAAGATGTTGGCGTCGCCAACGCTCTGGCGGATCTCGATGTTGGCGCCGTCGTCGGTGCCGATCGTCAGCGCGCCGTTCAGCGCGAGTTTCATGTTGCCGGTGCCCGAGGCCTCGGTGCCGGCGGTGGAGATCTGCTCCGACAGGTCGGCGCCCGGCATGATGGTCTCGGCCACCGACACGCCGTAGTTCGGCACGAAGACAATCTTGAGCTTGGCGCCGATGCGTGGGTCGTTGTTGACGACACTCCCGACGTCGTGGATCAGCCGGATGATGTTCTTCGCCATCGCGTAGCTCGACGCGGCCTTGCCGGCGAAGATCACCGTGCGTGGCACCCAATCAGCGGTCGGGTTCGCCATGATCGCTTGGTAGCGCGTCACCGCGTGCAGCACGTTCAGCAGCTGGCGTTTGTATTCGTGGATGCGCTTGACCTGCACATCGAACAGGCTCGCAGGGTCGACGCGCACGCCGGTCTTGCGCTCGATCAGCGACGCGAGCCGCGCCTTGTTGTGGCGCTTGATCGTCATGAACGCATCGCGAAAACCGGGGCTCGCCTTGACCTTGTTCAGCTCGCCGAGCTTGTCGAGGTCGAGGCGCCAGCCCTTGCCGAGCGTGCGGTCGAGCAGCTCCGCCAGGCCCGGGTTCGCCTGCGCGAGCCAGCGCCGCGGCGTCACGCCGTTCGTCATGTTCGTGAAGCGCTCGGGCCACAGGCTCGCGAAGTCCTTGAAGATCGTCTGCACCAGCAGTTCGGAGTGCAACGCCGAGACGCCGTTGACCTTGTGGCTGCCGACGATCGAGAGGTTCGCCATGCGCACCCGGCGCTCGCCGCGCTCGTCGATCAGCGACAGGCTCGACATGAACTCGACATCGCCGGGTCGGTGCGCCGCGGCGATGTCCATCAGCTCCTGGTTGATGCGGAAGATGATCTCGAGATGGCGCGGCAGCACGTGCTGCATCAGCGCGACCGGCCAGGTTTCGAGCGCCTCGGGCATCAGCGTGTGGTTGGTGTACGAGAAGACCTTGCCGCAAAGTGCCCAAGCGGGCTCCCAGTGCATCCCATGCTCGTCGCACAGCACGCGCATCAGCTCGGCCACGCCGATCGCCGGGTGCGTGTCGTTCAGGTGGATCGCGACCTTCTCGGACAGGTTCGCGAGTGTGCCGTGCTCCTTTAGGTGGCGGGCTATCAGGTCCTGCATCGAGGCCGCGACGAAGAAATATTCCTGGCGCAGCCGCAACTCGCGGCCGGCAGGCGTGCTGTCGTTCGGGTACAGCACCCACGAAATGTTCTCGTACTCGTTCTTCGCGCTCGCAGCGCGGGCGTAGTCGCCGGTGTTGAAGGCGTTCAGGTCGATGTGCGAGGGGGCCACGGCCTTCCACAGCCGCAGCGTGCTGACCTTGTCGGTGCC
>JANXVK010000176.1 GCA_025351675.1 Rhizobacter sp. | reverse complement strand
GTGGAAGATCGAGGAACTCGCGCGCGGCCAGTGGCAGCTGATCGTCACCGAGCTGCCGCCGGGCGCGAGCACGCAGAAGGTGCTCGAAGAGATCGAGGAGCTGACGAACCCGAAGGTCAAGGCCGGCAAGAAGACGATCTCGACCGAGCAGGCGCAGCAGAAGACGTGCCTGCTCGCGCTGCTCGATGCGGTGCGCGACGAATCGAGCAAGGATGCGCCGGTGCGCATCGTGTTCGAGCCGAAATCGCGCGCGATCGAACAGCAGGAATTGATCACGACCTTGCTCGCGCACACCTCGCTCGAAAGCTCGGCGCCGATCAACCTGACGATGATCGGCGCCGATGGCCGGCCGACGCAGAAGAGCCTGCGCCGGATCCTCGTCGAGTGGGTCGCCTTCCGCGCGACCACCGTGCAGCGCCGCACGCAGCACCGGCTCGACAAGGTGCTCGCGCGCATCCACGTGCTCGAAGGCCGGCAGCTGGTACTGCTGAACATCGACGAGGTGATTCGCATCATCCGCGAAGCGGACGACCCGAAGGCGGCGCTGATTGCGCGCTTCAATCTCAGCGAGATTCAGGCCAACGACATCCTCGACATTCGCCTGCGGCAACTCGCGCGGCTGGAAGCGATCAAGATCGAGCAGGAACTGAAAGAGCTGCGCATCGACCAGGGCAAACTCGAAGAAATTCTGAACAGTCCGAGCGTGCTGAAGCGCACGCTGATCAAGGAGATCGAGGCCGACGCCAAGGCGCACGGCGACGATCGCCGCACCTTGATCCAGGCCGAGAAGAAGGCGGTTGCCTCAGTGCTCGTGATCGACGAGCCGATCACGGTCGTCGTCAGCCTGAAGGGCTGGGTGCGCGGGTTGAAGGGCCACGAGATCGATGTGGCCGCGCTCGCGTTCAAGGCCGGCGATGCGATTTACGGAACATTTCAGTGCCGCAGCGTCGATTCGCTGCTGGTGTTCGGCAGCAACGGGCGTGCGTACTCGACGCCGGTCGCGCAACTGCCGGGTGGGCGAGGCGACGGCCAGCCGATCACGTCGCTGATCGATCTGGAATCGGGCACGCAACCCGCGCACTACCACGCCGGCCCGGCGCAGCAGACCCTGCTGCTCGCCGGCACCGGCGGCTTCGGGCTGCTCGCGCGCGTTGGCGATCTGCTCGCGCGGCAGCGCGGCGGCAAGAGTTTCCTGAGTCTCGAAGCCGACGAGAAGCTCTTGCCGCCGAGCCTGACCGATCAGCAGACGCAGGTCGCCTGCCTGTCGCTTGCGGGCCGCTTGCTGGTGTTCCCGCTCGACGAGCTGAAGCTGCAGTCGAATGGCGGCCGCGGCCTGACGCTGATCGATCTGGACCCGAGAGACGCGCTCGTCAGCGTCGCCGCGTTCAGCGCCAACCTGCAAGTGCTCGGCACCGGCCGCGGCGGCAAGCCGAAGGACGAGCTGCTGCGGCCAGCGGCGCTCGCCGCCCATGCCGGCAAGCGCGCGCGCAAGGGGAAGGCGCAGGACGTGATGCAGAAGGCCATGCGCGTGCTGCGAGCGGGCTGAACCCGAACCCGTCCTACACACGCCAGGCCTCACGCCTGATCGTGTGGCGGGCGGCGGCTTGGTGGAATGGCCGCTTCGCATCAGCACACCGAAAGGATTCGCGATGACCCCGAACACCATCACCGACCCGACCGAAGCCCGCAGCACGCTGTGGAACCTGGTCAAGGACATCCGCTTCGCGATGTTCACCACCCGCCACAGCAACGGCCACCTGCACTCGCGCCCGATGACGACGCAGAATTCGAGCCTCGACGAAGACTCGCAGCTGTGGTTCTTCATGTCGCGCAAGGGCGACCCGGTGGCCGACCTGCTGGCCGACCCGATCGTCAACGTCGCTTACGCTGACACCGGTGACGACAGCTACGTCTCGGTCTCGGGCAGCGCGTCGGTGGTCGACGACATGGCGAAGAAAAGGCAACTCTGGTCGACGCTGGCCGAGGCGTGGTTCCCCGGCGGCGTCGACGACCCGGACCTGGCGCTGGTGAGCGTGAGGATTGCGCATGCCAATTACTGGGACGTGAAGGAGAGCAAGGTCGTCCAGCTGTACAAGATGGCCAAGGCGGCGATCACCGGCAAGCCGCCGACCGACCTCGGCGAGCACGCCGAGATCCGGATGAACTGAACGCGGATCGGGAGAAGCACGCAACGTGAGCGTCCTGTTCGACATCAGCCACACCACGCACTACCGCTACCACCAGCCGGTGCAACTGGGCGAGCACCGCGTGCTGTTCCGCCCGCGGGGCAGCCACGACCTGCGCGTGCTCGCGACCGACATGAAAGTCACGCCCGAGCCCGTCGACATTCGGCTGATCCAGGACGTGTACTCCAACTCGGTGGCGCTGGTCACGCCGCAGAGCCCGGCGACCGAGCTGAAGGTCGAGTGCTCGTTTTCGGTCGAGCACACCGGCACGCGGGCGCTCGACCTGCCGTTGAACCCGGACGCGTTGGCGTACCCGTTCGTCTACAGCGACGAGAGCCGCATCGCGTTGCAGCACTACCTGATGCCGTACTACGACGATCCGACCAGTGAGCTCCACGCGTGGGCGCGCCGTTTCGTGCGCGGCGACGGGCCGACCGGCACGCGCGAACTGCTGGTCGAGATGACGCAGTCGATCCGCGATTCGATGCGCTACCTCGCGCGCTTCGACGAGGGCGTGCAAACGCCGTACGACACCCTGCGCTCGGGGTCGGGCACCTGCCGCGACTTCGCGACCTTGATGATCGAAGCCGTGCGCCGGCTCGGCTATGCCGCGCGCTTCGTGTCGGGCTACCTCTACACGCCGTGGCTCGACGATGGCAGCCCCGAACATGTCGGCGCGGGCGCGACGCACGCTTGGCTGCATGTGTACCTGCCGGGGGCGGGGTGGATCCCGTTCGACCCGACCAACAACCTGATCGGCGGCACCGACCTGATTCGCGTCGGCGTGGCCCGGCACGCCAGCCTGGCGTCGCCGGTCAGCGGCTCATGGCACGGCTTTCCGGGGGATTTCGCGGGGATGTTCGTCGACGTGCAGGTGCGCCGGCGCTGAGCGTCGCCGGTCAGCGGCTGGCTGGCGGTCGGAGCGCGCGCAGCAACGTGAGCGCGACGATCACGAACAGCGCGAGGCTCCAGAAGTCATAGGGCACACCGAGCAGATTCACCGCCGCGTCGGCGCAGCTGGCGCGCGCCGAGAACACGTCCGGCCACAGGCTGTCCAGGCCGAGCCAGCCGCTGACGATGCGGTCGGCGAGCGTCAGGTTGCACGAGGCCGACGCGGCCGCCTGAAAGTGCTGCCACAGCGCCGCGGCGATACCGCTCAGCGCAAGCAGCAGCCCGAGCCCGGCCGCGATCGCGCGTCTGCTCGCGCTGCGCCACAGCAGCCCGAGGCCGCAGGCGACCGCGATGGCCAGGAAGATGACCCGCTGCAGCACGCACCACGGGCACGGCTGCATGCCGTACACATGCTGCGAGGCCAGCGCCGCACCCACCGCGGCCAGGCACGCAAGCCCGACGCCCGCGAACAGCTTCGCGCCGCTCACGCGACCTGCGCGATCAGCTCGATCTCGACGCAGGCGCCCATCGGGAGCTGCGCCACGCCGAAGGCGCTGCGCGCGTGCGCGCCCTTGTCGCCGAACACCTCGGCCAGCAGCTCGGAGCAGCCGTTCGTCACCAGATGCTGCTCGGTGAACTCGGCCGTGCTGTTGACCAGGCTCATCAGCTTGACGATGCGCTCGATGCGGTTCAGGTCACCGGTCGCCGCATGCAGGGTGCCGAGCAGGTCGATCGCGATCGCGCGCGCCGCATGCTTCGCGGTCGCGGTGACCATGTCGCGCCCGAGCTGGCCGATCCAGGCCTTGCCCTCGCGCTTGGCGATGTGGCCCGAGACGAAGATCAGGTTGCCGCTGCGCACGAAGGGCAGGTAGGCGGCGGCTGGCACCGCGATCGGCGGCAAGGTGATGCCGAGCTCGGACAGGCGGTCGTAGATGTTGGTGGCCATCGGTTTGCCGCGGGTCGCGCGGTTTGGGGAACACGGAGGCGCAAATCCTACACTCCGGCGATGCACGCACGAGCCGACACCGGAACGCGCCTCGCGGCCCTCGCGCTCGCGTGGATCGCTGGCGTCGCGCTGCAGTTGCAGCAGCGTGCGCTGTGGCCGGTGGAGTGGTACGGGCTCGCGCTGGTGGCCGGCCTGTCGGGCGTCATCGTCGCGTGGCACTGGCAGCGCGCGTTCGTGCTCGGGCTGATCGGAGCGCTGGTGCTCGCGATGGGCATGTCGGGTTGGCGTGCCTCGGCGCGGCTCTCGGACGGCTTGTCCGATGCGCTCGAGGGCCGCGATCTGGTCGTCACCGGCGTGGTGGCGAGCCTGCCGCAGCGCAGCGCAAGCGGCCTGCGTTTCAGATTCGAGCCCGATGCGGCGATGCTCGGCGGGCAAGCCGTGCGCGTACCGCAGTTGCTCGCGGTCGGTTGGTACAAGGGCGCGCACGAAGACGCCGCGCTGACCCAGCCGCAGAGCGAGTTGCGCGCCGGCCAGCGCTGGCGCTTCACGCTGCGGCTGCGCCAGCCGCACGGCAACCTGAATCCGCACGGGTTCGACTACGAACTGCAATTGTTCGAGCAGGGCGTGCGCGCCACTGCGTACGTGCGCGACGCGCCGGCGCCCGAACTGCTGCATCGCGCCGCAGGATTTCCCGTCGAGCGGCTGCGCCAGCGCGTGCGCGATGCGATCGACGCGAGCGTGCCCGACCGGCGCGCTGCCGGCGTGCTCGCGGCGCTGTCGGTCGGCGACCAG
>JANXVK010000138.1 GCA_025351675.1 Rhizobacter sp. | reverse complement strand
CATCTCGGCGCCCGCCGCGACCGGCGTCTCGACTCGGATCAGGCGATCCGGCAGCCGCACTTCGTCGAAGCGCATGCACAGCACCGCGAATGCATCGCCCGTGGCCGTGGCGCGCGACCAAGGATGCAGGATGCGCAGGTGGGTGCTGAAGAACTCGCACGCGCGCGCCGGCGGCAGCGCGAGCGCGGCGCCCAGGGCACAGCCCGCGCGCAACAGCGTGCGTCGGCCGGTGGACGGAAGGAAGGCAGCGGTCGAGGTCATGCCGGCGAGGCTATCGGGCCCCCAAGACGCTTTGATGACCGGCGCACCGCCCGCGGCGGACACGGCGCTGTCACGATCTTGCTGCATGATGGCGCGGCGCGAACTGGTGCCCACGACCGCTGCCTGCCAAGCGAAGGCATCCAGCGCGCGCCGATCCGCGTAGGGATCGTCAGGCCTTGACTTCGCCCTCAACCATGTCTCTCACCCTCACCCGCCGCACCGGCCGCACCGCATCGCGGCTGATCGCGTGGGGTTTGCTGACCGCGCTGGCGATCCATGGGTTCGCGTCGACGCGTGTCGGGTTGCCGGGCACGAACCACTCGCACGTTCAGGCAGCCGAGGCGGCCGCAGTGATGGCGGGCTGGCTGGACTTCCGCCGCGCGGACCACCTGACCAGCGGCACCGCGGCGCGCCGGCACACCCACGAGTTGCTGCAGCGGCATCACCACAGACCGCAAGACACCGATGTCGTCAGCATGGATGCCGAAGGCAGTGCAGCGCTGTCCGGCGAGGCATCGGGCGGATCGAGCACGCCGGTCGTCGCGATGCTGTCGCTCGCTACGCTGTTCGAGGGTGCCGCGCGCGTGGGCACCGCCACGCGCTGGCCCGACGCGGCCACGCGCGAGATCGCGCGCATCGAGGCCGGGCGCCTCGAACGGCCGCCGCGCGGCTGAGCTCGTGGCCGGCGCGCTTGGGCGCGCCCTCTCGTGATCGGCGCGAGCATCGCGCCCTCTGCTTGTTCATTGGCCAGCGCCCGACATGCGTCGGGGGTCGGCCACGTCACCCGGAATCCATCATGTCCTCACACGATTGCTGCAGGGTCGCGCGCTACCGCGCACCCTCGCCCACCACCGCGCTCGCCGCGGCGGCCCTGCTCGCCCTCGCCGCCGGCGGCAGCGCGCGCGCTCAGATTTCGCCGGCCGGCACGCCAGTCGCGCAACTTGCGCCGATCACGGTGCTCGGCAACTACGACAACGCGGTCGGCAGCTCCGATGCCGCGAGCCAAGGCAGCGTCACCGCCACCTTGATCGGCAGCCGCCCGACGCTGCGCCCGGCCGAGCTGCTCGAGTTCGTGCCCGGCGTGATCGTCACGCAGCACAGCGGCGACGGCAAGGCGAACCAGTACTTCCTGCGCGGCTTCAACCTCGACCACGGCACCGACTTCGCGACGTATGTCGGCGGCATGCCGGTCAACATGCCGACCCACGCGCACGGCCACGGCTACAGCGACCTGAACTGGCTGCTGCCCGAGCTCGTCAACCGCATCGCGTACAAGAAAGGCCCGTACTTCGCCGAAGAAGGCGACTTCTCGTCGGCCGGCGCCGCGCGCATCGGGTTGTTCGACAGGCTGCCGCAAGGCATCGCGTCGCTGACGCTCGGCGAGAACGGCTACAAGCGGGCGCTGATCGCCAACTCAAGCGCGCTCGGTGGCGATGGCAAGAGCAACGCCCAGCGCGGCGACCTGCTCTACGCGCTCGAGGTCGCGCACAACGACGGCCCTTGGGAGAACCCCGAAAAGTTTCACCGCATCAACGGCGTGCTGCGCTACAGCCTCAGTGAAGGCGGCACGAGGCAGGCCATCACCACGATGGGTTACTCGGCCGGCTGGAACGCAACCGATCAGATTCCGCAGCGCGCGGTCGATGCCGGCCTGATCGGCCGCTTCGGCGCGATCGACCCGACCGACGGCGGGTTCACGTCACGCTACAGCCTGTCGTACGAGATGGAGAAAACGCTCGCCGACGGCCAGTTCAAGTTCAACGCATACGCGATCCAGTCGAGGCTCGACCTGTATTCGAACTTCACGTTCTTCCAGGAGGACCCGGTTAGCGGCGACCAGTTCGAGCAGGCCGAGCGCCGGCGCGTGTTCGGCCTCGCGACCAGCCGCAGCTGGAACACCCAGCTCGCCGGCCGCGACAGCACGAACACGATCGGCCTTCAACTGCGCCACGACCGGCTCGACCCGGTCGGCCTGTACAGCACGGTCGCGCGCCAGCGCATCGCGACGACGCAGGAGAGCACGGTGCGCCAGACCAGCATCGGCGTCTACGCCGAGAACGCAACGCAGTGGACGCCGTGGTTGCGCAGCGTGGCCGGGCTGCGCGCCGACCGCTTCGACTTCCACGTGCAGAGCTCGATTGTGGCCAACAGCGGCGACCGAAGCGCGAGTATCGCGTCGCCGAAGCTGTCGCTGATCTTCGGGCCGTGGGCGAAGACCGAATACTTCGTCAATTACGGCTACGGCTTTCACAGCAACGATGCGCGCGGCACGGTCGCGACCGTGGCCGCGAAGGACCCGAAGGGACCGGCGATCTCGCCGGTGAATCCGCTGGTGCGCTCGAAGGGGGGTGAGGTCGGCGCGCGCACCGAGATCGTTCCGGGGCTGCAGAGTTCGCTCTCGCTGTGGGCGCTGAAGCTCGATTCGGAACTCTTGTTCGTCGGCGATGCCGGCGAGACCGAACCGAGCCGCGCGAGCAAGCGCTACGGCGTCGAGTGGAACAACCACTACATCGCCAACAAGTGGCTGCTGCTCGACGCCGACCTCGCGGTCTCAAGGGCGCGCTTCACCGAGCCAGACCCGGGCGACCCGCTGTTCGGCAACCACATCCCCGGCTCGATCCAGACGGTCACGTCGCTCGGCGCGACCTTGACCGATCTCGGCCCGTGGTTCGGCCAGTTCCAGCTGCGCTACTTCGGCCCGCGCGCGCTTGACGAGAACAACTTGCAGCGCTCGAAGGCGACGACGCTGGCCTACCTGCGCGCCGGCTACAAGGTCAACAGGAACGTGAAGGTGACGGTCGACGTGTTCAACCTGTTCAACCGCCAGGGCAGCGACATCGACTACGCCTATGCCTCGCGGCTGAAGGGCGAGCCGGCCGAGGGTGTCAACGACATCCACTTCCATCCGGTCGAGCCGCGCAGCGTGCGGGTCTCGCTGATCGCGAACTTCTGAGGCAATGGGAACCGTGGGCCGCCCCTACAATCGGGGCTCAGGTTTTCCAGGAAGCGTGGCCGAGTGGTTTAAGGCTGCAGTCTTGAAAACTGCCGAGGGGGCAACTCCTCCGTGAGTTCGAATCTCACCGCTTCCACCACCATGCGCCTCGATCCTCTCTCGCTTCGACTGTTCGTCAGCGTTGTCGAGCAGGGCTCGATCTCAGCGGCCGCAACGCATGGCCACATCGCGCCGGCGGCCGTGAGCAAGCGCATGAGCGAGCTCGAAGCGCAGTTGCGCATACCGCTGCTGGCGCGCACCAACAAGGGTGCGCAGGCCACGCCCGCCGGTCTGGCACTGATGAACCTGGCGCGCCGGCTGGTGGTCGACCTCGACAACATCGCGCTGCAGATGCGCGACTGGTCGGGCGGCACGCGCGGCCAGGTGCGGGTGTTCGCGAACATCTCGGCGATCACGCAGTTCCTGCCGAGGGAGGTCGCCGCCTTTCTCGCACGCTACCCGCAGGTCGACGTGCACCTGCAGGAGCGCATCAGCTCGGTGATCGTGAAAGCCGTGGCCGAGAACGAGGCCGATGTCGGCGTCTGCCTGATGGACGGGCCGGCCGACGGCGTCGAGGTGTTCCCGTACCACCACGACGAACTGGTGCTGATGCTGCCGCTCGGGCACCGGCTCGCGAAGGGGCGCCGCGGCATCGCGTTCGCGCCGACGCTCGCGCATGACTTCGTCGGCCTGCACACCGGCAGCTCCATCATGCTGTTGCTGACGCGCGCCGCGATGACCGCGCAGCGCCCCCTGCGCGTGCGCATTCAGGTGACGAGCTACGACGCGCTGGCCCGGATGGTCGAAGCGGGCCTTGGCATCGGCGTGATGCCGCGGGCCGTGGCCGAGGCACTGGTGAAATCGGTAAACGTCACCTTCATCACGCTCGCCGAGCCCTGGGCCAGACGCGAACTCTCGATTTGTGTGCGCGCTTACGACGCGCTGCCCGTGGCCGCGCGGCTGCTGGTCGACAGCCTGCGTCTGCAGTGACCCTCCGGCCATCGCCATCCGCGATGGCGGCGTCGCAAGTCGCTGATTTACCGGCGCCGCTGTCGGGGCGATCATCACGGCCTGTCCGTCACGCAAGGTGCCCCGCTCATGTCCGCTACCCCTCTCCCCTCGACCCCGGGCGCGCTCGGCGGCCTGCGCGTGATCGAAATGGGCCAGCTCATCGCCGGCCCGTTCGCCGGCAAGACGCTCGGCGAGTTCGGCGCCGACGTGATCAAGATCGAGGCCCCGGTCGGCGGCGATCCGCTGCGCAACTGGCGACTGACGAAGGAAGGCACTTCCGTCTGGTGGCAGGTCTCGTCGCGCAACAAGCGTTCGATCGCGCTTGACCTGCGCGCCGCCGAAGGCCAGGCCATCGCGCGCCTCTTGATCAAGGAGGCCGACGTGCTGATCGAGAACTTTCGCCCCGGCACGCTCGAAGGCTGGGGCATGGGCTGGGACGATCTGCGCGCGCTCAACCCGGGTCTGGTGATGCTGCGTGTTTCCGGCTACGGCCAGACCGGCCCGTACCGCGACCTGCCCGGCTTCGGCGCGATCGGCGAGGCGATGGGCGGGTTGCGCCACCTCACCGGCGAGCCCGGTCGCGTGCCGGTGCGCGTGGGCGTGTCGATCGGCGACACGCTCGCCGCGCTGCACGGCACGATCGGCGTGCTCACGGCGCTGTACCACCGCAAGGTCAACGGCGGCCTGGGTCAGGTGATCGACGTGGCGCTGAACGAGGCGGTGTTCAACGTCATGGAAAGTCTGATCCCCGAGTACGGCGCGTTCGGTGTGGTGCGCGAGGCCGCCGGCAGCGCGCTGCCGGGCATCGCGCCGTCGAACGCCTACCGCTGCGTCGATGGTTACGCGTTGATCGCGGGCAACGGCGACAGCATTTTCAAGCGCCTGATGGAGGCGATCGGGCGCAACGACCTCGGCACCGCGCCCGACCTCGGCAGCAACGCCGGCCGCGTTGCGCGCGTGGTCGAGATCGACGCGGCGATCGAATGCTGGACGCTGGTGCGCCGTGTCGACGAGGTGCTGGAAGTGCTGGGCGCCGCGCGCGTGCCAGCCGGCAAGGTCTACACCGCCAAAGACATCTACGAAGACCCCCACTACCGTGCGCGTGACATGATCCTGACGCAGACGACGCGCGATGGCTATCAGGTCGACGTGCCTGGCGTGGTCCCCAAGCTTTCGGTCACGCCGGGCACGTTGCGCACATCGGCCCCGCACCTCGGCGAGGACACCGACAGCGTGCTCGAACAGATCGGCCTGTCGTCCGAACAGATCGCGCAGTTGCGCAGCAAGGGAATCGTCGCATGAGCACGGTCTGGAACGGCGTCGCAAACGGCGCGAGAAGGCGCATCCACATGCAGGAGGTCGGCACCCGCGACGGCTTGCAGGTCGAGGCCGCGTTCGTTGCGACCGAGGCCAAGATCGCGCTCGTGAACGCGCTGTCGGAGTCCGGGCTGGCGAAGATCGAGGTCACCGCCTTCGTGTCGCCGCAGGCGATTCCGGCGCTGCGCGATGCCGAGATCGTGATGCGCGAGATCACGCGGCAGTCCGGCGTGGTCTACACCGCGCTGGTGCCGAACGTGCGCGGCGCCGAGCGCGCGATCGAGGCCGGTACCGACGAGCTCAACCTCGTGATGTCGGTGAGCGAAACCCACAACCTCGCCAACCTGCGCATGACGCGCGAGCAATCGTTCGCCGCACTGTCGCAGGTGGCCGCGCTCGCGGTCGCGGCCGGCGTTGGCGTGAACATCTCGCTGTCGTGCAGCTTCGGCTGCCCGATGGAGGGCGAGGTGCCCGAGGCCACCGTGCTCGGCTGGGCGCAGCGCTTCGTCGAGCAGATCGGCGTCGGCGGCGTGACGCTGTGCGACACGACCGGCATGGCCTTCCCGGGCCAGGTCGAGGCACTGACTCGGGGCTTCCGGGCACGCTGGCCAGACACCGAACTGACGCTGCACTTCCACAACACGCGCGGCATGGGCCTGGCGAACGTGCTTGCCGCGATCGACGCCGGCGCCGACCGTTTCGACGCCTCGCTCGGCGGCATCGGCGGCTGCCCGTATGCGCCGGGCGCGACCGGCAACGTCTGCAGCGAGGAGATCGTGCACGCACTCGACGTGATGGGCTACGACACCGGTGTCGATCTGGCGCAGCTGATCGCGGCGGCGCAGCGCTTGCCCGGCCTGATCGGCCACGACATCCCGAGCCAGATCGTCAAGGCCGGGCGCCGGCTCGACCTCCACCCTGTTCCCGCCGACTTCGCGGCGACCCGCGCACGCGCACTTGCCCGGGATCGTTAAGATCGGGACGGCTCATGCTCCCCGACATCGATTCACTCGCCCTGTTCGTCAAGGCTGCCGAGTTCGGCAGCCTGACCCGTGCCGCCGACGCCTGTCACATCGGCTTGGCGGCGGCGAGCCGTCGCATCGGGTTGCTCGAACACCGCGTCAAGTGCACGCTGCTCGAACGCTCGCCGAAGGGCGTCGAGCTCACGCCTGCCGGCGCCACGCTGCTCGCGCACGCGAAGCTGCTGCTGGTGCAGCTCAATCAGATGCAGGCCGACATGGACGACCACGCCGCCGGTCGCAAAGGCCAACTGCGCGTGCTCGCCAATACCTCGGCGATGACCCAGTTCGTGCCCGGCGATCTGGAGCGCTTCTCACGCGCGAACCCGGATGTGCGCCTGATCGTCGCGGAGCGCTGGAGCGCGCAGATCATTGCCGCGCTGCTCGCCGGCGAGGCCGACGTGGGCATCGTGCTCGAAGGCCAGCCGACTCAGGGGCTCGACACCTTCGCCTACCGCAGCGACCACATCGCGGTCGTCGTGCCGAACGGGCATCCGCTGCTGGCGCTCGACCGCATCCGCTTCAGCGACGTGCTTGACCACGACCTCGTCGGCCTCGAGAGCGCCTCGTCGCTGATGCGCCTGCTCACCGAACAGGCGGCGAGCCTCGAGAAGGCCTTGCGGTTGCGGGTACAGGTGCGCGGCTTCGAGGTCGTGTGCCGGATGGTGCAGTCGGGCATGGGCATCGGCTTGCTGCCGTTCCAGGCAGTCAGCCTGTTGAGCGCCGGCCTGGGGCTGACCGCGCGGCCGCTCGCCGACGCCTGGGCCGAACGCCGGATGCTGATCTGCATCAAGAAGGACCGGCCCGCGAATGTCTCGCTGGCGCGGCTGCTCGACGCGCTGCGGCCCGACGTGGCCACGACCGCGACCGCGTAGTAACCCGACGCTTCGAGTTTCGGCAAGTCCCGGTTGCCGAAGTTCCGATGGCGCCGGTGCGCGCCGAGCGGCAGACTCTGCCGCATGGCATCCAAACCCTTGGACGGAATCGTCGTCGTCGCCCTCGAACAGGCGGTGGCCGCCCCCTACTGTTCGAGCCGCCTGGCCGATGCGGGCGCGCGCGTGATCAAGATCGAGCGGCCCGAGGGCGATTTCGCACGCGGCTACGACCGCGCGGTCCAGGGCGAATCCTCGTACTTCGTGTGGATCAACCGCGGCAAGGAGTCGATCGCGCTCGACCTGCGGCTGGACGCCGACAAGGCGCAACTGAAGGCGCTGATCGCCAGCGCCGACGTCTTCATGCAGAACCTCGCACCCGGCGCGGCGGGGCGCCTGGGCTTCGGCAGCGCGGCGCTGCGCGAAGCGTTCCCGCGCCTCATCACCTGCGATGTCTCGGGCTACGGCGAGGCCGGCCCGTTGCACCAACTGAAGGCCTACGACCTGCTCGTGCAGGCCGAGAGCGGCCTCGTCGCCGTCACCGGCGCGCCGGGCGCATGGGGTCGGATCGGTGTTTCCATCTGCGACATCGGCGCCGGCATGAACGCGATCATCGGCATCCTGCAGGCACTGATGCAGCGCGAGCGCACCGGCACCGGCAGCGCGATCAAGGTTTCGCTGTTCGACACCGCCGCCGAACTGATGGCGGTGCCGTACCTGCAGGCGCGCTACGGCGACGGCGCACCGGAGCGGGTCGGCCTGCGGCACCCGACGATCGCGCCCTACGGTGCGTTCACCTGCTCCGACGGTCGCGAGCTGGTGCTGTCGATCCAGAACGAGCGCGAATGGGCCGCGTTCTGCCAGCACGTGCTGGGCGACGCCTCGATCGCCACCGATGCGCGGTTCAAAGGCAATGCGGTGCGCACCGCGAACCGAGAAGCGGTCGAAGCGCTTGTGCAGGGCGTACTGGACACGCTCACCTACCCGCAGGCCGTCGACCGCCTGACCGAGGCGCAAACCGCGTTCGGCGCGATCAACTCGGTGCACGACCTGATCGATCATCCGCAGTTGCGTACCCGCGCGATGCCGGTGCACGGCCGCTCGATGCTGATCCCGGCGCTGCCCTACCTGACCGAATGGGAAGAGCCGAACTTCACGGCCGTACCGGGCGTGAACGAACATGGCGCGGCGCTGCGCGCCGAGTTCCCAGCGACCTCGGCGTGATCGTTCCTCAGTGTTGACCCTGACTTTGAATTCCGCGTACTCCCCCCTGCGCGAATACTGATTCCGCAGCCCGAACAATCCGACTACCCTCAGCGCCCGCCCGACCCATTCCAATCAGGAGACAAGATGTCCGCTTTTTCCAAGACCCTCGTGGCCACGGCCCTGCTCGCGCTGGCCGTCACCGCGGTGCGCGCCCAGGACATCAAGATCGGCTACAACGCCGACCAATCCGCCAGCGGCGTAGCCGAGCTCGGCATCGCGGGGCGCTGGGCCTTCGAGGCCGCGATCGAAGACATCAACAAGTCGGGCGGCATCCTCGGCCGCAAGGTCGTCGGCATCATCCGCGACGACCTCGGCGCACCGCCCAAGTCGATCCAGAACATGACCGAGCTGATCGACAACGAGAAGGTCGATGCGGTCGTCGGTCCGGCCAACTCGGGCAATGCGCTGGCTTGGCTGCACATCCCGCAGCAGCGCAAGATCCCGGTGGTGGTGCCGATCGCCACCGGCAGCGACATCACGCTGCGCTACGCCAAGGAAGCGCAAAACTACCTGTTCCGCGTCTCGATGGTCGACCGTGAGCAGATCGCCCTGCTGGCCGCCTACGCGGTGAAGGCCTCGAAGACGCAGAAGATCGCGATCCTGGCCGATTCCACCGGCTACGGCCAGGGCGGCATCAAGGACGCGACCGAAGTGCTGGCATTGCACAACGTGAAGCCGGTGATCGTCGAGAAGTACGGCCCGAAGGACACCGACATGACGTCGCAGCTCGCGAAGATCCGCGACGCCGGCGCCGACGTGGTCATCATCTACGGCATCGCCGACGGTACCGCGCACGTGCTGCGCAGCATGGAGAAGATCAACTACCTGCCGACCACGCTGGGCACCTGGGGCAACCTCTCCGGCCTGCTGCCGCGCATCGCGGGCAACAAGCTCGCCGAGCACCTGATCCTGGCGGCCTCGACGACCGAAGACAGCAACCCGCGCACCAAGGCGCTCGGCGAACGCGTTCGCAAGAACTTCCCGACGCTGACGACCTTCCCGTGCTCGGCGCAGGCCTACGACTCGGTGATGCTGATCGCCGCGGCGATGAAGCTGGCGAAGAGCACCGACGGCGAGAAGGTCGCCGCCGCGCTCGAGGAGGTCACCGGGGTGCAGGGTGTGATCAAGACCTACAACAAGCCGTTCTCGAAGACGAACCACGAAGCACTCAGCGTCTCCGACTTCTACCTGGCGCGCTGGAAAGACGGCACGCCGGTGCGCTACGAAGACGCGATCATCAAGGGGTTGACACCAGCCGACCTGAAGCGCTGAACCGCGTTTCGCGAAATACGACATGGTCGCCATCCTCCAGGCCCTGTTCAGCGGGTTGGCGCTCGGCAGCGTGTACGCGCTGGTCGCGCTTGGCTTCAACATCACCCACAACACCACCAAGACACTGAACTTCGGCCAGGGTGAGTTTCTGGTGGGTGGTGCGTTCGTCGCGGTGTCCGGCGTTCTGCTGCTGGCCGGCAAGAGCGTGACCGGCTCGCTGCTGCCGCAGGATGTCACGCTGTGGCGCTACGGGGGCAGCATGTTGATCACCATCGCCGTGTTGGGCACGCTGGGCGTCCTGCTGTACTACATGGCGGTCCGGCCCTTCATCGGACTGCCGGGCCTTGCGTGGGTGATG